>WJIM01000001.1 GCA_014730285.1 Candidatus Zixiibacteriota bacterium | reverse complement strand
TCGCTCGATGGGGGAATAGTGCCATCTGAATTTGATATCTCCTGGCGTACCGATAACGACTCTACACATTTCCTGCTATTTATATTCCCGATTACTTATTTACCACAACCGCCGAATATTGAAGCACAGCGAGGCAAGATTTGCGATGTATTTTTCAGCATTCGTGATTTTGTCCCGGATCAAATCGTGTTTATCGACACAGCCGGTTTTCCATTATATATTGGCGATTCGCTGATTCAATATTACGATTTGATCGGGTATGATACTACCGGGACCAATCCCACTTATCCCAAATATGTTTACGGCACAATCTCGATTTTTACCGATGTAAGGGAGGACGATTCCGAAGGATCGCTTCCGGATGATTTTCGACTGTTTCAAAATTACCCGAATCCATTTAATCCGACCACCAGAATAGCCTATCAGGTTCCATTTGAAACGGATGTGACACTCGAAATCCTGAATCTTCTAGGGCAGGAGGTCGAGACATTTCATCTTGGAGTCAGACAGCCGGGATATCATGAGATTTATTTTGACGCCTCCGGTCTCAAATCGGGATTTTACCTGTACCGCATCCGGGCCGGAGATTTCAGAGAGACCCGCAAGATGCTTCTTCTCAAATAGCCATGATTATCCACTATACGCCTTTTCCCTAAATCACTTAGACATTTAAGCCGATATTGAAAAGGTGGGGTTTTATGGCTGAAGTATTAAAAAAGCAGGCGGGCGCACCCGCATCAAAAAAGATCGGCGAATTCGAAATCCTCGGAAAAATCGATCAGGGAGGCCTGGCGGAGATATTTCTGGGCCGCCAGAAATCACTCGACCGCCTTGTGGCAATCAAGGTCCTCTCGCCTGATCACTCCGTCAACCCCGAAATCGTAAACCGCTTTGAAATCGAATCCAAAACTATCGCACGGCTGAGGCATCCCCACATTGTGCATGTAATCGACAGGGGGATCGAGGATGATCGGTATTACTTTGTGATGGAAATGATCGAGGGTTCGAATTTTAAGAAGATGCTGCATGATAAGTCGGTTCCATTGACAAGAAAATTTACGGTTATTATCCAGGTGCTCAAGGCCCTTGATTATGCCCATAAAAACGGCGTGATTCATCGCGATATCAAACCGGCCAATATACTTATCGATAAAAGCGGCAACGCCCTGGTGGTCGATTTTGGCATCGCCCAGATTGTGAATAAAGATGAGGATGACAGGACGCGTCCCAATATTGTAATGGGCACGTTCAACTATATGTCTCCGGAGCAGAAAGTCGCCTCGGCCAATGTCGATCAGACTACCGATATCTATGCCGTGGGAATTATCATGTACGAGATCCTGACCGGTAAAAAGCCGGAAGGACGTTTTAAAAATCCCTCCAGTTTTAACAGTGAAGTTACCGGCGAAATGGATCGGATCGTGATGAAATGCCTGGAGCAGAATAAGAAAGACCGTTACCAGAGTGCCGCGCGCCTGAAGGATGATCTTCTTTCGGCGCTGGGCAAATATGCCTCCAAGGTTAATGGCAATGGCCAGAAGATTTTGAGCGGAGAATTAAGCGACTATGTGGGAAGGCTTGCATATCTCGATACCCTGAAGAAGACCAGGACCACCGCCACTCATCTGGTCGAGGATCGATCCGACGGCAGTATCTATGTCTTAAAAACTCTTTTAAAGTCAGAGGCTGGGATGAGAGAGGCACGTATACTCAAGACCCTCAATAATCCCGGATTTATTAAGGTTTTTGCGGCCGGGGGAAATAAGGAGAAGAGTATAATTCTTATGGCGTATGCGCGCGGCGGTTCGCTTGAAGACCGTCTTCTGCGCGAATTTTCGCCCCGAACGGCGCTTCAGATATTTCGCGAGATAGCGGTTATACTCGATAATGCTCACAAGAACAATTTAGTGCATGGCAACCTTCGACCCGCAAATATACTTTTCGATGAAAGCGATAATACTATAATCACCGACTTCGGCCAGTCCGCGAATCACAGGCATCAGAAAAACCTCTGGTATTCTGCGCCGGAGAGAAAAAAAGTCAGGCAGTCGGATATATATTCGGCAGGGCTGATACTGCATCGGCTGTTAACCAACCAGATGCCGATCTTCGATTCATATCTGCGCCTGATCTGGCAGGATACATACCCCAAAATACCGGTTTCGCTTAAGATGCTATTGATGCAGATGCTTCGTAACGGCCTGCGCGACCGTCCACAGACATTTGAGGATGTTATCGCGAGGATAGATGAGGCCGACAGGGAGCTGGCCTCCTCGAAAGATGATATCGCGCTCCTCGATACCACAGGCCTGAACGGCCGCGGGTTCCGACCGGGAGTACTGCTTTTGCTCGTGATTATTGCGCTTATAGCGTTGGGGCTTTTGGTCTTTGGTGAAACTTTTTTTGAACCATTTTTTGGCTTGACAAGTTAGATATAAGGCCTATTATTAGGCAAAAATTTACGGGTCCCTATCGTCCAGCCCGGTCTAGGACACCGCCCTTTCACGGCGGCGACAGGGGTTCAAATCCCCTTAGGGACGCCAAATTTGTGTCAAGGCCGGCTCTTATTGTGAGAGTCGGCCTTTTATTGTCGATGCTGGAAATCTGAAGAATCCCCATTGACATTCAAAGTCTTATCTTGTAGCTTTTCCGCGGAAATAGAGATACAGGGGTGGTCTTTCAAGACCTGAGATCATACCCTTTGAACCTGATGCGGATAATGCCGCCGGAGGGAGTTGTGATGTGCTCGCCACAAAATCTATCCCGAAAAATCAAACACATTATCCCCGATAAGCATTACCTGCCCAAAACTGTGCCTGAGTGGACATGATTCCGAATGGCCGGAAGGAGGGATTGAAATGACTCAATTAGAATATGCAAAACAAGGTATCGTAACCGATGAAATGAAAACAGTGGCGGCTGATGAACAGGTCAGTCCAGATGATCTTCTAAGATGGATGGCCGATGGAAAGGTGGTCATACCGGCAAACAGAAACCATAAGAGCCTCCATCCATACGGAATCGGGAAATCCTTGCGGACAAAAATAAACGCCAATATCGGCACTTCGGAGAACAACACTTCCCTGGAACATGAACTGATGAAGCTGGAAATCATTGAGGAGCTCAAAGCTGAATCGATCATGGATTTAAGCACCGCCGGCGACTTAAACGAAATTCGACAAGAAATAATCGACCGGTCGAAAATTATGGTTGGCACTGTACCGATCTATCAGGTCATGACCGAGCAGTTTGAACGGATAGAAAAAATCGACATCGATTCGATTCTCAAGGTAATCGACCTCCATGGACAGCAAGGGGTGGATTTCATTACGGTTCACTGCGGAATCACACGGGAAGCGCTGCCGCTTGTGGAAAAGCGCGTCATAGGAATCGTATCGCGTGGAGGGGCATTTCTGGCGGCATGGATGAAAATCCATGG
>WJIM01000138.1 GCA_014730285.1 Candidatus Zixiibacteriota bacterium | reverse complement strand
TCACTGAACATACCCTTGACCTGCTGATACATCATAAAATGTCCCAGCCGGTCGGTAATAGTCCGGATCAGCTTGGTCTCTTCCTTAAGGAAGGGACCGTGATCGGCCTGAGGCATCTCCTCGGTATAAAAAACGCTGAGCATACCCACGGTCTTGTCCTGTACCCGGATCTCGGCATTCTGAACCCATTGGGTCTCGACAAAATCAGGGGTGGTATACACCTTCTCATTCAGGGTCAGTTTGGCCTCGCATATATCCGGATACTGCCACCCGGGCGGTATAGCATCGATAATACCCAGGCAGACATCATCCAGGCTGGCGTCAGGACGATTCATAACCTCCTCTATACGGTAGAGGCAGTTGAGCTCCTTGGCGCGCTCCTGCAAATCGAGGAGAAGCTTTTCTACCGGATCATGTTCGACAGACATTTTATATCACTCCAAAAAATCAATATACCGCTTTATTATACGAAATCGAGGGATTATTTTCCAGCAAAGCTTTTCAGACCCATCCGCGATCCCGGCAGGCCTGGGCCACCCGTCCGACAGCTATAATATAAGCCGAATCACGCATATAGAGCTTATTTTTCTCAGCCAGTTCACTGACCTTGTAATAAGCCGAGGTCATCTTTACATCAAGCTTGCCCAGAACCTCGTCCTTGGGCCAGAAATAATTGATATTGCCCTGAATCTGCTCAAAATAGCTGCAAATCGCACCCCCGGCATTGGCCAGAAGATCGGGCAGCACGAAAATCCCGCGTTCCTCGATCTTCTTATCTGCTGCCGGAGTTGTAGGACCGTCAGCGCCCTCGGCAATAATATTTACTTTATCACTTATTATATCGACATTGTCGTCGGTGATCTGATTCTCCATCGCCGCCGGAATCAAAATATCCACATCCTGCTCGATCCAGGCCTCTCCCGGCAAGACTTCATAACCCAGATCACGAGCCTTCTCTTTGTTGATACCGCCGAATCGATCGGTGATTCGCTTAAGCTCATTTAAGTCTATGCCGGATTCTTTTTTGTAAGCATACGAAGTCTGATCCTGCTGATCCCAGCATGAGACACAGATGGTAGTGCCGCCGATCTCATGATAGAGCTTGATAGCGTTACGGGCGACATTGCCGAATCCCTGCACACAGGCGGTTGTGTTGGAGGGATTCAAGTTCATGTCATAGAGCACTTCACGCAGTGCATAGACAAGTCCGTAGCCGGTCGATTCCTCTTTGCCCATCGAACCAGCCAGACGCACCGGCTTACCGGCGGTGATTCCCGCTCTTCTTTCGCCCTCCAAAACTTCATATTCATCCATCATCCAGATCATATGCTGGGGGCTGACCATAATATCGGGTGAGATCACATCGCGTTTGGGGCCGATATCACGAGCAAGCTGCCGCACCCATTTACGGCAAATCTGCTCCTGTTCGGATGGGCTGAGATTATGCGGATCGCAGATCACGCCGCCATTGGCGCCGCCCAAAGGTATATCGGCTACTGCGGCTTTCCATGTGCCCCACATCGCCTGCGCCCGGGCAGTGTCGATCGAGACCTCGGGATGAAACCGCAGGCCGCCCTTGCAGGGTCCGAGAGCGTCGTTATGATGAACACGAAAACCGCGAAATATCTTGAAATTGCCGTCATCAGTCCTGACCGGAATCGAAAAATTATACTCTCTTAAAGGAGTTAGAAGGATTTCCCTAACGGAATTTTCAAGTTCAAGCTGTTCAGCCACTTTGAGGAATTGTGAGCGAGCCATTTCGAAGGGATTGAAGGCCGGCATATTTACAGATGTCTCCATTGACGGGTGTAGTGTCTTAGTCCAGATCGTTGACCGGCTCCGGATTTATCGGAATCGAATTTCTGTAGAAAAAGCCTGTTAAATCGATCGATTAAATATCTCAGCATCACTCAAAATGTACTTCACAGGATGAAAACTGTCAAGAGGTTAATCGCAATAAGCATGTGCAAAAATACAGGGCGCAAGTGGATGCGCCCTGCATTATAGGAACGTGAAAGTGCCGCTTAGAAGGCCTTAGCGGCGCTCGGAATTAATGTGGTTATCGTTAGGCGATTATTCGGGCAATATAAGAAGATTATAATTATCTATTAATCATAGATTTAAGCTCCCATGATACAAAAAGCCCGCTCGATAAAATCAAGCGGGCTTCTTAATTATATATCTATCTATGACTTAGCAGTCAGGCTCACCATCGCCGTCGGGATCGCCCGGCGTATTTCCGCCGATAAAGACAAAATTTATAATCATCACGGCATCCGAGACATTCACAGAGCCATCACAATTGGCATCTCCTGAGGCTTCTTCGGGAATGGGCGGATCGCCGCCGATGAAGACGTAATTGATGATCAAAACCGCATCGCTGACATTAATATCCCCGTCGTTGTTAGCGTCCCCGACAATATAAAGCGGTGCAGCATTTAGCTGTATCGGAGGAGAAGTGTAATAGGCCGCATCATTTAACATCAATTCAATGTTAAAATAAGTCGTTCCGGCATCGAGAGCGGTGAATTGCATATTCCAGTTGCCTGTCATTTCTACAGTGGCAATGGTAGGATCTCCCACTGAAACATCCATGGAATAATAATTCGTATCCGGCTGATAAATCTGCGCCTGATCATCCATAAACCAGACCTCATACTCCGGCGAGATATCACCCTCGATCAACTCCAGTGAGCCCAGAATAACGTCGTCATCAACTGTAAGGATAACACTGGTAGAGTCATAAAGGTGCAGACCGAATACAGGCACCTCCTCGAAACACTGAATCTGCGTAACCTCAAAGGCGTCAATCCCCGCCTCGACTATACTTTGGGGGCTGGCGTCATTGGCGGTGAAACGAATCTGCATATTATCGCTTAATGTCACTCCGGCCGCAGCCAGGTCGAGATCGGTGATCTCGTGATGTGCCCAATCCAGGCCGTTACTTTCGTCGTGAACAGCAATCGTGGTCCATGTCCCGGCACCCCCGTTGTTATTGATTTCCACCTGAAGTTTGTCCACACCGCCTTCGCTGTTGGTAAGGAAAAGATAATATTCATAGGATATCTTGCCCGGAAGCGACATATCAAAGACAGGGGATGTCAGCCGCACCGCGCCGTTATCGATATCGGTATTACCGAACTGATTCTGGGTAAGGTAGCACATTCCGCTGCCGTCGGCATCCGATGACGGGTCATAATCCCAGCCGTCATCATCAACCGGCACGCCTCTCTCCCAGTATCCGCTGGTTGCCCCCAGGTTTGTGGCTACCCAGCCCTGATCCAGTTGGAAATTATCCTGCATGGAATAAGCCAGATTCGTGGCAGAAGCCGCTGTATGAGGCACATCGGTATCATAAAACCTGCCGTTCTCCTCTTCATCAGCGCCCACATAGAACTGCACCCGATTACCGCATGCGGTACCGGGAATTGTGGCGGTATATGTATTGGGAAGGGTCTCGGTCATTGCGGTGCTGTCGAACGGTCCGCCGTCAATGGCATAAAAGAGTTTGCCCGAGCCGGGAATCGGAGTGCCGCTGTTAACGCCGTAAACCTGAACATTAAATGTTGTCGGCTGATCCGGAGTTAGCTCCTGTGGAAGTCCGCCCGGGAAATTAAAGGCCACCTGCGGCTGGGCATAGGTTTGACCAACAACGTACACAGTTGCCAGACCCGCTTTGGTCATCTCGGTCATATATTCAAAATTCATGTAAGTCGTGCTGTCCTGGTAGCTGTGGTAAACAGTCGAGAAAATGCCTTCATGCAGGAATGTCGCCTCATAGCCGTTCTGTATGAAGGGATGATGGTCTGAGCCGGAGAGTGATCCGGCGAAGTTGGACGTTATCCCCACCAGCGAATCTGCCAGATCGGCAAAAAGGTCGGTATAGGTCAGAATAGGTCCGTAATAAAGCTTACATGTGTTTGTATTCTCGTAATGCGCAATCATATCCATATTGAACATATAAATAATGCTGTCGCCATTGGCCGCGGCATTATCGGCATAATGATATGAGCCGTTTAATCCCTGTTCTTCCGAATCGAAGGCTATGAAGATAAAAGTAACATCCGTCTGCTCGTTCATGAGAATTCGCGCCAGCTCTATTGTGGCGGCAGTTCCGGAACCGTTATCATCGGCCGCCGGTGAACCGGATACTCCGTCGAAATGTCCTCCCACGATTATTTGCAGATCGGGCCGAACACTTCCTTCCTTGACCGCTACGACATTAGCGCAATTACCTGCGCTTGAGGTAAATGGATCGATATAAACAGAATCGTAGCCGAATTCGATGAACTTGGACTGGATCCAGTCGCGTGCGGCATAATTGGAATCGGTTCCCGCAAGGCGGCGGTAGAAAGCCTGCAAGCGGTATGTATACGACTCCAGCGAATCCTGGCTGACATTGGCAATCAGCGTCATTAAATCGCCCACGCCGGTTATCATATCGCGGTCCAGTTTTTCCGCCTCCGGAAATACCACCGGGACTTCTCCCGGTCTCAGGGGTATAAGCTGCGGCCGTGGATCCATCCGATCAATCTGCTCGAAATCGACACGATACACACGCATCTCTCCGGATTCGTAAACTATCTCGAATTTCTCCGCATTTTCTCTGTCCATGCGATTATCAAGCGCCAGATCAGACTGGCTGATATCGGAGGCAAGAAAACGATAATCCAGGCCGGATTCATCAAGGGCCTCGGAATTGCCCGACTCAACCAAAGCAAGATAACCGTCATGCAATGCCAGTACCGGCATTGCCGGGGAGGCCTTTAGTTTCAGAGCCTGCTCTTTTGAAAATACCGAAATTTTGTAAAGATCGCCCCGCAAGACCTGTTCTTCACTAAATGGAATATCCTCGGCAAATGAAGGATTTGCTAATAACAATCCAAAAAACAACGCTGCAATCAACCCAAAGCTTATACCGGCCTTAATCATTCTACCTCCAGGGACCTTATAAATATTAAAAAAAATAATTCCATATTTTTGGAAGAATACGAAAAGTAGTATTGCTTCTTTACCAAAATACAATCTTTACCGATATTGTCAATGATTTTGGGTGTCAGTATGCCTGGAAGACAGCGTGATAATTTATCATAGAGTCCAAGAGTCCAAAATTGGAACATAAGAACCATATCTCGGTTTTAGCTAATAAATAGGATTATATTTATACACTTAAATAGTCAGGGGTAAATGACCGGGATAATCATCCTTCCCGTCAAATCAATTAAACGAATGTAATCAATTCAGGAGTTAAAAATGGAGCGCAATGAACTTTCCAGAAGATTCCTGGAAGTCAGAAAGAAGTCGGAGGAGCTTTGCGAACCGCTTGAAACCGAGGACTATGTCGTTCAGCCTGTCGATGATGTCAGCCCGCCCAAATGGCATATCGGCCACACATCATGGTTCTTCGAACGCTTAATTCTCCAGGAATACGAATCGAATTTCAAGCTTTTTCACGATCAGTATCACTACATTTTCAATTCTTATTATGAATCTCTCGGAGAAAGAGTACTGCGCACCCTCAGAGGCACACTTTCACGTCCAACTGTGTCAGAAGTCATGGAATATCGCAAGTCGGTAACCGAGCGAATGTTGAAACTGCTCGAGAAAGTCGATGACGACAAATGGCCTGACATCGAAACGCTTACCACCCTGGGAATAAATCATGAACAGCAGCATCAGGAGCTTTTCCTGATGGATATCAAATATATATATGCCGCCAACCCATTAAGGCCTGTCTACAATAAAGACTTTGAGGAAATTCCAACGAACGAACCAAATGACAAAAGATATCTTCTATTCAAGGGGGGACAACATCAGATTGGAGCTAACGGCTATGGCTTCGCTTATGACAATGAATATCCCCGGCATGACAGATTGATCCGCGATTTCGCACTGGCCAAACATCCGGTTACAAATGGGGAGTATCTGGAACTTATGAATGACGGCGGATATGAGGATCATCGTCTCTGGCTATCCGACGGCTGGGATACAATCAACACTCAGGGCTGGAAACATCCACTGCACTGGGAGAAAACCAAAGACGGCTGGATGGTTATGACCCTCTCGGGCCTTAAGCCCGTTAATCCCAACGAACCTGTATCTCATGTCAGCTACTACGAAGCTTCGGCCTTTGCACGCTGGGCCGGCAAACGTCTGCCGTCAGAGGATGAATGGGAGTTTGCCGCCAACCAGAAAGGCAATTCGGTAGAAGAGGGCAACTTCATGGATAACAGGATTTATCATCCCACCGGCAACGGCCTGCCTCAGGATGAGGACCGGCTTAATTCCATGATGGGCGATCTATGGGAATGGACTTTGAGCGCATATCTGCCCTATCCCGGGTACGAGCAGGCCTTTGGCGCGCTGGGTGAATATAACGGCAAATTCATGAGTAATCAGATGGTACTCAGGGGCGGATGCTGCGCCACACCGCGCGACCATATCCGTCCAACCTACAGAAATTTCTTTCAATGTGATAAGCGCTGGCAGTTCAGCGGAATAAGACTGGCCGAGGATGCCTGATATGAAAACAAAAGATAAAAACCGGCAGATGCGTGTAATAAATCCGGGCGAGAGTCTGGAAAGATTCGGAGACCTGGAGGAATTCGCAATCGATGTTTTGGTTGGATTGTCCGAGATAAACAAAAAACTGCCCTCGAAATATCTTTATGATGCCGAGGGCAGCCGCCTCTTTAAGGAAATCACGCGCCTGATGGAATATTATCCAACCGAATGCGAGAGGGAGACTCTGGAAAACAACAAGGATCGGATTGTGAGCCATGTGGCCGATGAACCATTTAACCTTGTGGAATTCGGCTCCGGCGACGGGCAGAAAACCAGTCTGCTGCTGGACCATTTTCTCAAACTCGATTTGGATTTTCAATATGCTCCGATCGATATCTCCCAGTCTGCCATGGTCGAGCTTTTTGATGATCTGGATCAGAAATTTCCATCCCTCCGGGTGGAAGGAATCGTCTCGGAATATTTCTCTGGCATCAGATGGCTGAACAATCGTTCTGACAGAAAAAATCTGGTTTTATTCCTGGGATCGAATATCGGTAATTTCAGCCATGCCGAAGCGCGAATATTTCTGAGAAATCTATGGAGCTGCCTGAATAATGGCGATCTGGTGCTGGTCGGTTTCGACCTGAAGAAAGATATCGAGATGCTGCTGAAAGCATATAACGATTCAGAAGGTGTCACTGCCAAATTCAACCTTAACATCCTCACCAGAATAAACCGCGAGCTTGGAGGCCAGTTCGATCTGTCCAAATTCCGGCATTTCGGCACATACGATGTATTTACCGGAGCCATGGAAAGCTACCTGGTCAGCCTTGAGCGGCAGGAGGTCTTTATCGAGGAGATAGGCCGCTCATTCAGTTTCCGGCCCTGGGAGCCGATTCATGTCGAGTACTCCTACAAGTATCTGCAGTCCGACATCGAAATCCTCGCAAAGGAAACCGGCTTTAAAGTCCGTGAACATCTGCACGATTCCAAAAAGTATTTCATCGACTCCATCTGGGAAGTAAAAAAGACAGAGAACAACAACAGCCAAGGTTAGGAAGCTCTTCATGAGCAAAAATTATGATGCGATTATAATCGGCACCGGGCAGGGAGGAGTCCCTTTGGCGGTCGATCTTGCCAATGCCGGATGGAAAACTGCCGTAATCGAGAAAGCCCACCCTGGCGGAAGCTGCATTAATTTCGGATGTACTCCTACCAAAACCATGCTTGCCAGCGCGCGGGTGGCATACCTGGCAAAACGCGGCCTTGATTTTGGAGTCGAGACCGGCGATGTCAGGGTTGATCTTAAAAAAGTTCGTGATCGCAAGCGTCAGATAGTAAGCAGCTTCAGAAGCGGTATCGAAAAAAGACTGGAGCATGACAATATCGATCTGATTCGAGGTCAGGCGGAATTTATATCCTCGAATGAAACCAAAGTGCTAAATGCAGATGGTGAGACGCTAATCTCAGGCAAAAAGATCTTTATTAACACCGGCACCCGGCCCTCGGTGCCTCCGATAGAAGGTATCGATGGTGTCGGCCCTCTGGACTCCGAAGCGATTATGGAGCTCGATTCACTTCCTGAGCATCTGGTTATAATCGGTGGAGGATATATCGGTTGTGAGTTCGGGCAGATGTTCAGGCGATTCGGCAGCAGGGTGACAATAATCCATCGTGATGATGCTCTCCTCAATCGGGAGGATCCGGATATTTCCGAAGAGGTGGCAAAGGTATTCAAACAGGACGGCATCGAAGTGCTGTTTAACACCGAGGCCAGAAGTTTAATAAAAAATGAAAGCGGAAAAATTTTAATGACTGTTCGTACTGAGATGGGAGAAAAGGCGTTGGAAGCGTCCCATCTGATGCTGGCGGCGGGACGGACACCCAATACGGACATGCTGAACCTGAAAGCGGCTGGAGTGAAAAGCGATAAGCGCGGATTTATTCCGGTGAATGATCATCTGGAAACATCTGTTGATGGAATATACTGTATCGGTGATGTTAAAGGCGGCCCTGCTTTCACGCATATATCCTATGATGATTATCGTGTACTGAAGGAGAATCTTCTAAACGACGGTAATTCTTCAATAGAACGGCGTCTGGTGCCCTATGTGGTCTTTATCGATCCCCAGCTTGGACGGGTCGGAATGAACGAGACTGAAGCAAAAGCGGCAAATCTGAATTATGAAGATGCTAAAATGCCTATGAAAAAGGCTGCCCGGGCGCTTGAGATGGACGAGACCCGCGGCCTGATGAAAGCGATTGTCGATGCTGACTCCGGTCGCATTCTGGGCTGTACGATTCTGGGCGTCGAAGGGGGCGAGATTATGAATGTACTTCAGATGGCTATGCTGGGGGACGTGCCTTACACAAAAATCCGCGATACAGCAATCGCTCACCCAACCCTGGGCGAATCACTGAACAATCTCTTTATGACCATTTAACTACTTAGAATAGGGTAAAGCCCTTTAGCTGTTTTGCCTTTCATGCTCCGCACTCACTGGGCGCACCAGGAGATACACATAGAACAGATTTTGGGTGCCCCACTGCGTAAGCGGTGGGATACAGAAAACATCCTGAATGTCTTATTTGAAGGCAGAATCCCACCCCTTATTGGCCGAAAACAGCCCAACTGGGGTAGGGCACCCGGAAAATATATGCCTGGCCAAATAAAGTTTGAGCAGACCACCCAGATAAGAATAATAATAGAAATTGTAGGTCAAATCTCTATGAGATTTGACGGCGTTGAAAGTCACAGGCTTTTGACCTGCCAATATGAAGCTAAGGCAGAATCGCTCCCTTAAGCCCGGCTTAATTTCGGATTCTGCCTGACTCCTACTAATTTTATTTTCCGCAGCAATTCGGATCGGGCGGATTGCCGCCGATAAAGACGTAATTTATTATCAGCACAGCATCGGAGACATTAACCGAACCGTCGGCATTGGCATCACCCACACACAACGGAACCGGCGCAGTGCCGCCGATGAAGACATAGTTGATTACGATTACGGCGTCCGACACATTCACGCTCAAATCATTATTGCAGTCTCCGCAGATTACATCATATTCGGTGGTAAATGTCCAGACCGGACCGGCAGTCGATTCATCGGCCTCGTCAAAGGCAATAATCTGCCAGAAATACTCGGTGCCGTATTCAAAGTCAGTGGGCGGATCATAGACCTGTGCCAGTTGATCATCGCTTACCAGCGGGGGCGGATCGGTCGTGCCGAAGTAAACATCGTAATGTACCTGGTCATTGGTATTTGGATCGCCGCCCATCCAGCTCAATGATGCTGTCAGGGCAACTCCGGTCGCCTTGTCTTCGGGATCGGGAGAGGCGGGAGCATAAGGCGGAACATTCGGTTCCGGGATCAGCGACTTAAAGGCATAGGCAACACCGGAGGAGCCGAAGGTCAGGCATGCTATGTTCGGCTCGGTGTTGGCCGAGATATCCCCAACCTGGATATGCTTCACGGCGTCCGCGCAATTATAGCTGAAAAGTTCGCTGCCATCGTTATCGATGACATACAGCTTGTTGTCATCCCCGCCGGCAATCGCCTCATCATCACCATCGCCGTCGACATCATACCCCAACACGCTTTGAACCTCATCACCGATCGGGAAGCTCCAGATCAAAGCCCCGGTCAGGCCGTCATAAGCATGGACCGAGCTTGACGAACTTCCGCCAACGATTACATCCGGATTATTGTCGCCGTTGATATCGCCGTGAGCCAGTCCGTAGGCATTGCTGTTAATATCGACCGAGGCGGTCCAGAGTGTGTCATGAGTGAAACCGTCAATCATATATAAAGTGTTGGGATTAAAGGAAACACCTGCGGCCACATCCGGAACATCATCATTGTTGACATCGAAGACTTCCACATATTCGACCTTATTGACACAGACATACTCCCACATAAAGGAACCGTCACTGCCGTCGACAACAACCACCTTACTGCCGTTGGTGCCTCCCGTCAAACCGCAGACCACATCGACAGGGCCGCTGCCATTCATCTGAGCAACCGCAACTTCTTCCAGATCGGCTCCTGCCGGATAATTCCAGATCTCGAGCCCGGTGGTGCCGTCAATAGCATAAACATGGCTGTCGTCAGTACCCGCGATAACATCATCTGCGCCGTCGCCATTCAAGTCGGCAGATACCAGGCATGAACGGTAAATCTGGTCTGTTGGTGTGGTAAACTGCCAGAGAATATCCCCGCTCAGACCATCCAAAGCGGTAACCATATCATCCGCGCCGCCAACTGCTATATCATAGTCGCCGTCATTGTCGTAATCACCGTGGGTGATCGCATACAGGTTCTCTGTGCCTGTCCATGACCACAGCATAACATCTCCGGTTTTACCGTCAATTGCGGTAGCTTTGTCACCTACGGAAACAGCCGTGATAACATCGGCATGGTCGTCCTGATTCAGGTCAACCACAGTCAGGGCGTTGCCGTATTCGCCAAAATCATATTCCCATAGAAGCGGGGTCTGGATTGTTTTCAAGGCCCAGATAGTCTGCTCCGGCGTTGGATTGTAGCTGGCTCCGCCCCCGGCTGCGATATCGATCCAGAGATCGCCGTCAAAGTCAGCGCATTTGACGTCATAAATCCTGCCGGATACTCCGAAATACCACATCGGATTACCGGTCGTGGCATTGATAATCTGAACCCGGTCGTAAGATGCTGCAACGATGTCCAGATAACCGTCGTTATCTACATCTCCCACGGCGGTATTATAGACATATCGCGTAAGCTCCGGAGAAATTACCATCGGTGTATTTACATCGCCGTCAAAAATATACAACTTCCTCTGCGCCAGATAATTTCCCACGATCAGGTCCTTATCCTTGTCATCGTCTATATCCACTGAATTCAGATAAAACGCGCCGTTGGTATGATCCATTGCGCCAAAATCATAAGTCCATTCGGTAGTTCCGGTAAGACCGTCACGAACCTGGATTTCTCCGTGATCGTCATCGAAATGCAGACCGAATACCACTTCCAGGAAACCGTCATCATCTATATCATCAATCAGCATATCCGAGCCATAGTATGGTACAGTTTCTTCCCAGATTTCGGACCCGTCGACACCATCAACGACACCGAGGTAATTGTCATAGCCGGTCAGGTATTCATGAGTATAGCCGACATCGTCGATGCCGTCCTCGTTGACGTCTCCAACCGCCACAGCATTGACAAAGATCGAACCCAGATATTTGCGCCAGATATAATCGCCGGTGGAACCGTCAATAGCATAGACATAATCATCGAAGCCGCAGCAGGCCACATCCAGATTCCCGCTATTATTGAAATCACCGATTGCCAGATCATTGACCGAAGCCCCGGTGCCGAAATTCCAGATCTCAGTACCAGTGACGCCGTCAATCGCACGCACCCGGCCATCGACCTGAATATCGGTGCCGTATGCGCCGCCGCCTATAATATCCGGCACGCCGTCAAGGTTGATATCGCCGCTAATCAGTGATTTTACACCGTCCTGAAACCAGAAGGTCCAGAGTGTGTCTCCGGTCATGCCGTCAAGGGCGTATACCTTTGAGGAATCGCTGTAACTGTCTGATTGGTATTCTCCTCCGATTATATCCGGCGTATTATCGCCGTTGAGATCGGCCACTGCAATATTTGCCATCGGACGGTCGCTGCCCGTAGTCCATAAAGGCGTGCTGGAATAATCCGAGGTCATCGGCTCTGCAGGCCAGAGTGCCATATCATCGGCATAAAGCCCTGAGAATGAGATTATCAGGGCAAATACCGCCAGAAATAAAATAACTCCCGGCAAATTTGCCGTTTTTTTGGATGCAAACATATTTTTCCTCCGATTGCGGTAAGTATTTGAAATGTATGTATTCGCAAAATACTCTGCTTATTTCTCGGGTGAGAATAAGGTCCCGGTATAATACCTTAAATTAACAGGTTTCTAATAATATGCAAGGCAATTTGAAAATACGGGCGGCCTGATTTTTCCGCAAATTAGCGCTTAAAGCTGAATTTTATGGCGTCTTCATCGCAACTGCCTAAGCAGTCGCCGCAGGAGGTACAATCGGGAAGGATATTGCTCTTTTCCTCCAGCATCGGCTTGATTGTGGGGCAGGGAGCCCTCTCCTCGCAATTTCCACACTGAGTGCATTTATTATAATCGATACGAACCCGTCCCGGCGCAATCTTCTCGCATAGCCATGTCAATGCGCCGATCGGGCATATCAAATAGCAGAAGGGACGGTAGATTATCAGGCTGGACACCACTAAAAGTCCCATCATAATGAAAAAGATCGTATCGATTTCCCAGTGCAAAAGCTCGAAGAAATTAATAGGCTCGTATACTGTATAGGCTGAAAATGCAGTCCAGATACCGCTTGAGGCGTCGGCATCCACAGTTTCGGCCAGGTAGGCGATATGTTCCTTGACCGCAAAAAATGTAATTACAAAGAGTATCAAAAGCGCAAAACGGACTGTATTGAATGCCGCAAAATTGAAATTCTTCCATTTGAATTTATGCGGGATTTTATTGATAAGCTCCTGGAATGCTCCCAGAGGACAAACCCATCCGCAGAAAAGTTTGCGTCCGAAAAGGCTGGGAATAATCATCGCCAGAAACAGCACAAGAAAAGCCGGGAAGAATTTCCCTATGGTAAACTTGAACATAAAGAGCTTGGTCGTTGCGCACATAGGGCTGGGATGCAATGGAAAGAAATAGTCCAGACCGTATAAAACAAAGGCGCCAAGCAATACCCCCACACGAATCCATTTATTTAGCTTTTTGGAAAGCAGTAAAACCAGGCCAACAATCATTAAAATCGCAAAAAACAAGTATTTATATGTGAGCAGGAAATCCCATATTCCCGGCGGTCCGGCTTTTTTGGGCTTTTCCTGTGCCGGTTTAGCCTCTTCGGAAGCTGCCGCCTTCGAGGTATCTCCGCTTTCTGCCGGGGAAATAATATCTTTTGTGGGGTCGTTGGTACAGGTATCGTTCGGTTCCGCTTCCTGCGCCAAAACAGGCGCGAAAGCCGCGAAAATCAGGAGTATAATCAGTGTTGTACGCGCTAATTTCATGCGGTTAATATAAATCTATTACTGTTTCTGTCAATTATAATATGTGAATTAATTCACAGAAACTGTCTCTATCAAAAGAAACCAATAATATATTTGGCGGCAATCAGCATAACACAAACTGTCAGAATAGCCTTTATGATTTTGGCGGGTACAAATCTCTGAATTCGCGCCCCCGCATACATCCCCAGCGCGCCGCCGATTCCAAACATAAGGCCCAAAAGCCAATCGGGACGGATATTAGTGCCGCTGTCCGAATAGTATGGCGCAATCAGCATATAGAAAAGAACGCCTGCGATTGAAGTCAGAAAAGTCCCGGTAAGAGCCGCTCCGGCAATTGTATAGACCGGAAGGCCAAAGACAGAGACCAGGAAGGGCGCGATAAAGGCCCCGCCTCCAACTCCGTATATACCGCCGATAATACCCACAACCAGGCTGAGCATGAAAATTCCCAGCGTGGAGGCGCTGTATTTTTCACCCATAAAGCGATAACTTATTTTCTTCAGATTGAATTTCAGGCCGGTGACATCAAAATCTGTGTAGTCGGCGGTTTTGGCACTTGCCGCGCCTGATCTTTTGCGTTCTCCTTTAATTATATCATAAATCAGCCTCAGGCCGATATAAAGAAGCACAAAGCCGGCAAAGAACTTGAATGCGGCCGGATCGGGAAGATACTTAACCCTGACAATAACTCCCAGAAAAAGTCCGGGAAGAGTGCCTATTATAATAATCAGCGCCAGAGGCCAGACCATGCGCCTCTCGCGGAAGTAGCGATAAATACCTGCGGGGATAGCGATTATATTGAAAATTAGATTTGTGGGGGTAACCGCGGGCGAGCTGAATCCGAGCACGCTTACCTGAAAGGGCAGAATCATAAAAGCTCCGGATATACCACCCATGGATGTAAGACAGGAAATCCCAAAGGCTACCAGAATCGGCAGCCACCAGTATGTTTCCACTCCGCTAACCGGAAAATCAATCATTGCTATAAGCTATTTTTTATTCTCCTTTGGAGTTTTCGGGGTTTTGGCGGTTTTCTTCTCCTTTTCCCTGGGATCAACTACGCTTATCAAAATCTGTCCCGGCTTGAACTCGATCTCGTCCTCGGCGGTACAAACGGTCAGCTTGCCCGATTCCCGAATCACGAACATCGGAAGCGCCGAGTAGTCATACATGGCATTAAATGAATCGATATCGAATTCCTTCGTAATCTGAGTCTTCTTGACTATTGCACCGGTAAAGAAACGCGAGGTCATATACTGATATGTGGCATCCTCGCCAAACAGAAACCGTCCCCGCAGATGTTTGGGGTAATCACTTCCGGGTTCGGAATCGAGCTTGCCCTGAGGAGTCAGTTGATATACTTCCTGCTTATCGAATGCATCCTCGAAATGCAATGCCGCCAGCGAATTGACCTCATCATTGGGAGTCATGGCCAGAAGCCGCCCGATACCGTCAAGATCGATGTCACTCATCAGGTTTTCCGAAAGTATATCGGAATAATACGATCTCAGTCCGCGCCGTCGGGCATTCCTGACATTATTCCAGTTGGAATCGACAACGATTACATCATAGCCCTCCTTGTGAATCATCTCGGCAATTTCCTGCACCCAGGGCGCCGCTCCCCCGAAAAGAATTCCCTGAGGCGATTTGCTCGAGACCTTCAGGACTTTCGCCGCCAGATTTGCGGTAAGGCCATAGATTGCAACTGTTCCGATTATGACCTGAAATGTCAGCGGTACCAGGCTGTCGGCATTGGGAAAGCCCAGATCGGTCAGGCGGATGGCAAAAACCGATATAACAGCGGCGGCCACGATTCCGCGCGGAGCCATCCAGGACAGAAAGAATTTTTCGCGGGTATTTATCTTCTGGCCGATTGTGGATAGAAATACCATGGCCGGCCGTACGATGACTATCAAAAAGGCCACAAAGACCCAGGCCATCGGATTTGCCAGACCGATATCTTCCATAGGCAGTCGTGCCGCCAGTATTATGAACAGACTTGATATCAAAAGTACACGCAGATTTTCCTTAAATTCGTAAATATGCTTTATTGAAACGAAACGTTGATTGGCCAGCGCCACACCCATGACTGTAACCGCAAGCAGGCCGGACTCGGTCTGTATGGCATTGGTGGCGACATAGACGATTACAACCATCATAAGTGAAACTGGATTCTGAAGGAAATCCGGCACCAGATATTTTCTGAGTAAAATCACGATTGCGGCCGCCCCGACAACGCCAAAAAGTCCGCCAAAAACAGCGGCCTTAATTGCTCCGAATATAACCGCAGTAGTTCCCTCACCGGCCGAGCCTGAAACCAGCACTTCGAAAACCAGAACCGCCAGTATAGCGCCGATCGGATCGTTAACTATGCCTTCCCATTTGACGATAGAACCGACATTTCCTTTGGGACGCACCTGCCGCAGAAGAGGGATGATGACAGTCGGACCTGAAACAACCAGTACAGCCCCCAGAAGCATAGCCAGGCCGAACTCTACACCCGCGATATAATGAGCGCCCGCCGCAGCCAGAAGCCAGGTTATGATTATCCCAATTGTCGTAAGATTACGGACAACATGTCCCACCCGCTTAAGCTCACTGGCCCGCAGGCTCAAGCCTCCCTCAAAAAGTATTATGGCGACAGAGACCGAAACCAGCGGAAATAGAAGCTCGCCAAAAACATGATCGGGATTTAATATACCGGTGGCCGGACCGGCGATAAATCCGCATATCAGAAGCAGGAGTATTGCGGGCAGATGAAGCCGCCATGCCAGCCATTGCGCCAGGATTCCGAGTACAACTATGGATGCCAGCCCTACAAGGATTTCCTTTTCCAAATCCGTTCCTTCCCTTTGATTCCACTTCCAAACTACCCTAAATCTATAAATGGGTCAAGCAGTAAAACAATGTCCGGCTTGGGATGTTCGTTTTAACCAGCCATATTTCCGATTGGTTTTAATTTGAATTCTATCAATATCAATCTTATATTTCATTTCCTCAGGATTAATAAAACAAAGGAGCAATTCATGGGGCCTCAAGATAAACAAAGCCCGACTACCCTGGTAACCGGGGCATCCTCGGGAATCGGCAAAGAACTCTGCAAGCAGTTTGCGAAGGACGGCTATGATATCGTTATGGTCGCGCGTGATGAGGCGCGTATGAAGAAGCTTGAAGTCGAGATTCAGGGGCGCTGGGCGACCAAAATCAAAATCATGCCCTTCGATCTCAGCGATCCCGAATCGCCGCAGAAGATTTATGATGAGCTGAAAGCAGAAAATATTCAGATAAGCATACTGGTTAACAATGCCGGATTCGGCCAATACGGACGTTTCCATGAAACCGACTCAAAGAAGCTCTTCGATATGATCGAAGTTAATATTGCTGCGTTAACAAAGCTGACCCGGCTCTTTCTACCGGATATGATTGCACGCGGAAACGGCAGGATTTTAAATGTCGCCTCCAGCGCAGGATATGTGGCCGGGCCCTACAGTGCGGTATATTATGCCAGCAAGGCTTATGTGATTCATTTTTCGGAAGCCATTGCCGAGGAAGTTGACGGCTCGGGGGTTTCGGTTACTGTTTTATGCCCCGGCCCGGTAAAAACAGAATTCTTTAAGCGTGCAGAGGTTGAGGGCAAACCTCTGGAGAGCATGTTTCCCCAGGAGGCTTACCAGGTTGCCGAGATCGGCTATAAGGCCTTAATGAAGGGTAAACGGAATATTATCCCAAGCTGGTTCTATAAACTGCTTATCTTCTCGATTCGCCTGGCTCCTCGCAAGATCGCCACAAAAGTCGCCAAAAAGCAGCTTGGCGGCGAATAGTA
>WJIM01000137.1 GCA_014730285.1 Candidatus Zixiibacteriota bacterium | reverse complement strand
TCGGCCACCGTCAGGAGCTCATCCTCGCAGTCGAGCAGGCTGAGCTGACAGCCGTCGCAGGAGGCGAATTTCCATACTGCTAATTTCGGTTTGCGCTTTTTGGCCATATCAGAACTCTCTCCTGGTGAATATCTCCCTGATGTCGGAATACCTGAAGACCGGGCCGTCCTTGCATACGAAAATATTACCGATCTGGCAATGCCCGCAGAGACCGATTCCGCATTTCATATTGCGCTCCATCGAGACATAAATATCCTTGCCGTCAACTCCCCGTTTCTGAAGTCCCAGCGCACTGAATCGCATCATGATCTCGGGCCCGCAAACCATGGCAGTACAGTTCAAATGGTCGAATGGCGCTCTGGCGATCAGATTAGTTACCACTCCAACATTGCCGCGCCATGATCCGGTACCGCGGTCGACCGTGATATGAATCTCCAGATCGAGACGCGAGCGCCAGTTCTCCAGCTCCTTCTGGAAAAGGATATCGCCGGGCGTTCTGGTGCCGTATAGAAGCACCACCTTGCCGTAGCTTTCCCTGTGTGCCAGAAGATAATACATTACCGGGCGAAGCGGCGCCAAACCGATACCGCCCGCCACCAGGATAATATCATTGCCCTCGGCTTTTTCAACAGGCCAGCTTGTTCCCAGCGGCCCGCGCACTCCAATGGTCTGACCTTTTTTGAGGTTATCCATCGCATTGGTGACATTACCGACCGCACGGGTCGTATGCACCAGCTTTTCCGGCTTAGTGGGATCGCCGCTGATCGAGATCGGCACCTCGCCCACACCGAAAACATAGAGCATATTGAACTGCCCGGGCAGGAAATTAAATTCCTTTGGATCGGAGACAGGCTTCAATTCCATGGAAAAAGTGTCCACAGTATCGCGTTTGAGGCGCTGAATTTTGAACTGCCGGGGCATCATCGGGTCATCATTGATCCCGACTGCCATTTCAGGTTTTTGTTGTTCCGCCATACATATCAAAAAGTTGAATCCGTGTTGCTTCCAGACGCTCGGCCATAAGTGTCGCGAAACGCTTCATCAGCAAATAGCCGAGCTCATGATCTTCATCCATTTTGTCACGCAGGCATTTTCCGTCCAGCGCAATCGCCCGGGTAAGTTCGACTGCACGGGCATCGAAATGCCAGTGATAAGGGGGAATCATCCAGGACCATCCGGTAACATCACCGGACTGACGAGTCTGGATTGCCACCGGGCCTTTTTCCGGAATATAGGTTTCGATTAAAACTTTGCCGTGCCGGATAAAATAGAACTGGTTGGCCTCGTCCCCTTCGCGGAAAAGAAACTCATCCTGCTTGAACACCACATTTTTGCCGCAGCCGGTGATAAAATCGATATGACGCTGATCCAGGCCCTGCAAAAAAGGATGTTTGGTTAATACTTTTGCCAGAGACTCCATAAATCTATTCCTCGTTACTCGCTGAAACTTTGCCTTTTCTCTCGCTCTCACGGATTGCCCGCGCTTCCTCTGTGATATCGATTCCGACCGGGCACCAGGTAATACATCTACCGCAGCCAACACAGCCCGACATGCCGAACTGATCGATCCAGCTTGCCAGCTTATGCGTCAGCCATTGACGGTATCGGGATTTGGCGGAGGTGCGCACACTCCCCCCGTAGATATAGGAATGGGCCAGCGTAAAACATGAATCCCATTTGCGCAGGCGCTGGGCAGAATCTCCTTCGAGTCCGCTTATATCCTTTATATTCACGCAAAAGCAGGTCGGGCAGACAAGAGTGCAGTTACCGCAGCTCAAACATCTATTCGCAACCTCATCCCAGCGTGGATTCTCGAAATTGCGATAGAGGAGTTCCTTTATGCCTTCTGTTTCAAGCTTCCTGCCCATTCTACCCTCTGCTTCTTTCATAATCCGTTCGGCAGCCTGAATCTGTTTTTCGCCGGCTTCCCTGCCTTTGACATTTTTCATGATATTTTCACCGGATTTGGTTCCGGACTCGATCAGAAAATAATGATCATTATCTTCAAAAACTTCGGTTATCGCCAGATCGAAGCCATTTTTAGCTTTGGGACCTGTGCCCATCGATGTACAGAAACAGGTTCCGCCGGGGCGGGCACAGTTTACGGCAACAATAAAGATATTCCGGCGGCACTTTTCGTAATCCGCATCCTTGTACGGCCCATCAAGTAATATCATGTCCTGAACTCGAATCGCCTCGATTTCGCAGGCGCGCATACCGATAAATGCACGCTTTGGTATTTCATGCTTATTATCGATTACTTCAAAACCATTGCCCTTGAGCTTCAAGTCAAACAGCTTCTTATCAGGCGGATAGAGGTATCTTTTCCAGGTATGCTGTCCTACCACATAATCAAAATATGCCTCTCGATCGCTCTTTACCAGACGGTATTTTCCGCCATCCTGTTCATCGGTATATCCGACCGGAAGACCATCCACGCCGGATATCTCATCATAGATCATGGCCGAATTATCAACAGCCGGGCCAATTATCTGATAATTTTCCGAGCTGAGAGCGTCGAATAAGCTCTGGAAGTCTTTTTTTTCGACTGCCAGAATCATGAGATACATCCTTCACAAAAATATTGTGATATATTTCACAAATTATACGTAAATTATCGAACATTTCATTGCCTGTCATGCGAAAAGTAGACTGATCTACTTTTTGTATTGCTTCTATCCTCAGGTTAATTGTTTTTGATGTTTATTGCAATAATAACCGGCGAATCTCTAAATATATCAATTGCTATTGCATTTCGAGGATGCACCCTGCTGAGACGGATATTAACTGATGCCTGCTTTAGCTATTCTTTTTTTTCCGCAATCTTATCCCGCAGCCAGTCACACCAGTGATTTATATTTTCACCGGTCCGGCAGGATAGGCGAATTATATCCAGGCCGCCGTTGACCTGCAAGGCATGTTTTTCAGCTTTATCTATATCGAAATCGGAGAGCCCCAGAAGATCTATCTTGTTAATTACCAGAGCCGAGGATTTCCTGAACATAGAGGGATATTTCAAAGGCTTGTCGTCCCCCTCGGTGGTGCTCATCAAAACGACTTTCATATCCTCTCCCAGATCAAATCCGGAAGGACAAACCAGGTTGCCGACATTTTCCATGAATAAAAGATCGAGTTTATCGATATCGATTTCATCCAGTACCTTGACCACCATACGCGCATCCAGATGACATGCGCCGCCGGTCATTATGGGACGCACAGTTTTGCCTCCGGCACGCTCCAATCTTTTGGCGTCATTGTCGGTTTGAACATCCCCGGCAATAATCGCGATATTGAATTCCTTGTCCAGCACGTAGAGAGTTTTTTCCAGAAGGCTGGTTTTGCCCGATCCGGGAGAGCTGACAAGATTTAAGGCCAGAATCTTCTTGGCAGAAAGCCCCTCCCTGATCTCGGCCGCCAATTTATCGTTTTCGGATAAGACTTTCCTTTCTACCTCAACTCTTTCAGACATATATTCCTTTCATGCATTTTTCTATCGGTCGCCCGTCAAATAAGCTATTACCAGCTCCTCACCCTTCTGCACTTCGACATCATTCGCCCCGCATTTGGGGCAGATGAAAACATAATCGGCAACTTCGAATTCAGTTCCGCACGATATACATCTCGCTTCAATCGTAACTCTCTCGATATTTAACACAGCCTGCGAAAGCCCGGTTTCCTTTTTCAGCACATCAAATGCAAATCGCAGCGATTCCGGATCGATACAGCTTAATGCTCCAACCCTGACTCCGATCTCGGTTAGGGCCGCAAACCCCCGTTCATGCATCTCCTTTTCGGAGAAGCTGATTATCTCCTGTGCCACTTTCATTTCATGCACATTTAAAACCCGATTTAAATCACTTTTATATATAAGCTACCAATGGGTATATTCATGTCAATCAAAAAAACATTCTTAGCCGAATACCAGAGCTTGGATTTATTATGACTACATTACGGGTCATCGAACTAAACAAAACCTGCGCGGCTTCTATATATCAAGATCGACCGCAATCGGGCAATGATCCGAGGCCTTGGGTGAATCCCAGCCGATATCATCAAATCGATCTACAGTCACCTCCTCGGCACGCCACGGCAGGCCGCGCCGCTCGATCTTGTACTTTCCGTCGGTCTCGTCGATAAGCGCTTTCAAGCTTGGCGACAACAGAATAAAATCAAGCTGCCTGTATTCATTCTTTTTCGCATAAAAGTGTGTGAAGCAGTCCTTCTCATCTTCACCCTCAGTGATACTATGCAGTTTGGGATGATTGATGAGATCTTTGAGTGCGGTATCCCCCTGAACATAATCATTGAAATCGCCCAGCACTATATAGTGATCTTCATACTTATTTTCCTTAAATCTCTCATCAACTATTTCCGCAACCCGTTCAACCTGCGGTTCACGCCGGGACTTTGTTTCCTCTCGGGTATAGATCATTGATTTGAAATGGTTCACCATTAATGTGATCACAGCCCCCTCTATATCAACATCAACCTCCAGGTTATCCCGCGAGAAAAGCCAGTAGGTATTGTTCGCATTTCTCTCGTGTCGGTGAGTGCGGATATTGTTAAGGGGAAATCGGCTCAAAACAGCCACATCTATATGACGCGGGTCATGCGAATCAATCACGATCCTGTGTTTGTATTTCATTCTACCCAGATAACGTGAATTGAATCGCTCCAGCACTTCAAGGTTTTCCACCTCCTGCAGGCAGAGAATATCGGCATCAACCTCGCGCAGGGTCTTGCCCGTAATCTTGCGGGCATCCTGATCGTACAGATCAAATGCCAGATCGTTTACTCCGAAACCTGTTTGACTTTGGGGATCAAAATCTTTTCTAAAATTGTACCTCGCAAACAGGTTTTCTACATTAGCCGTAGCAACTCTGATTTTCATATAAGCCTCCGAGATAGGTTAGTTTAAACATGGCACCGGGAAGAGGTGGTGATGCTATAATAAAAATACTCGGGCTGCCCCTGTCCGGCATCTATTATTCAACCAAGTAACAATAATGGATAAATAATGTCAATATTAAAAATTGCAGATGCAAAATTTGGTCAGATTTGGCTCAGGCGGTCTTTATCTCATAGCAGCTGTCTGCCAATGCGATCAATTCATCATAGCCCCATGTGTCGTTATCATTAAGCATTTTCAAAAGATGTTTTGGAAGAGCATCCTCGCCATGATATGCTCCGGCTATAGCGCCAGTCATTGCGCCTGTGGTGTCGACATCTCCACCAACTGAAATAGCAGTCGCGACGGCATCCCGGAAGCTGTCCTTGTAATGCAGGAAGCTGTACAGGCTCCAGAGCACGCTGCCCACGACAAAGGGCGAAATCCCCGGCCACATCTCAACATAATCATCCGGCTTCCCGGCTCTTCTGATCGGATCGAGTGCCTGATGAGGCGGCAGCAAAACCCAGTCCTTGAGAACAAGGATTAGCTTCGAGAACTCATCATCATAATAGGCCGCCCATTTAGAAAGGTTCTCGATGAAAGCACTGGTATCCTCGGCCTCGCCCCTGAGCGCAAGCGCAACCGCTCCCGCAATCGCCACTGATCCGGCCGAACAGCGTGTGTCCTGATGAGTTATCCAGCCCTGCGTATGAGCCGCCCTGATCATCTCCTCGATATCATCGTAATAAAACATACCCACAGGCGCGGCACGCATGGCGGTACCGTTACCCGCCGACGGCGGCGGCGTCCCGGATTCATCCCAGCCAATCCCCTTATCCAGATTTCGTGCGGCTCGGTCGGTGGCCATACCTCTGCCCACGATCCGGTTCTCGCGAAATATCGCGGCAATTCGGGAGGCATAGTCCACCGGATCAAATCCGCGATTCTCGACCATACTTTCCAATAGCTCCCGCGCAAGCTGGGAATCGTCGGTATATTGTCCCGGCCATTCATCCCGGGTTGGCTTGTGCCCCTCAAACCAAGATTTGACCTGTCGGAAGATAAAACTGTTGCAGTCATCCTTAGCATGGCCTTCAACCGGAAAGCCCAATGCGTCGGCCAGACATTGGCCGAGAAGGCATCCCCTGAACATTTGTACAGATGTCCCAGTCATATTGAAAAAATAAAATAAAAAAATTTAAAAAAAAGCAAATTCTGCGACAGCCCCATCTTCTTCAAAAAGGGCCGATTAGCGGGGCTGATTTACTCACAGCAATATTGATTATGGCCTATAAGTTCAAATATATTTTCTGCAGTAATTTGAATTGCAATTTTGCATGAACAAAAATGGTCCAAAATCTGTCAAGCATTGCCCGATTTATTTTTATCATATAGACTTAGACACAATCTCGAACATTCTATTTTTACTTGAATTTTCGCCATAAAAAAGCCAATCAGAACATGCTAAATTTTTTTAAAAATTTTATAATTTATTATTGACAACTGGAAAATATGTAATACATTACTGATACCCCTTTCATTTAAACCTACCCTATAAGATGTGGTGTCTATGGACCGGCTCCTGCTAGCCGGTCTTTTTATTTGTTTAAATATGCAAAAAGAAAACCCGTTCAATAATATGAACGGGTTTTTTGTTTTATTTATATTTTTTTAACAATCCGGCACGCCGTCATCATTTGGATCACAGGGATCGGCGCCGCCGCGGAAGACATAGTTGACGATATAGATCACATCCACCAGGTTGACTTTCCCGTCGCAGTTGGCATCGGCGATCTCCATCGGATATGGCGCAGGGCCATTGATAAACAGGTAATTGATCAAATAGACCGCATCACTTACGCCCATTGCCTGATCGCCGTTGATATCACCGCAGGCAATCCCGCAGCCGACCTCACGCGCACCCATCAGAATCTCGCATAAGTTGTTCATCGGAGCGCAGGGCGAGAGATAATCCAGAGTGTAATCATTTGAGGCCGTATCACAGAAAAGCGGATCTTCTGAAATATTGCCGTTAATTCCGGTCTGGTCCGGAATACCGACATAGTTTCCGCCTGAATTATTATAGAAATCTGAGCATGAGATATTAAAAGTACCATCTGCGCCAGTAGATATTAATCCTGCTCCGGTATTATGTGCAACAATGCAGTCGCTGATTGCAATATTATTTGGGGAGTTGGAATTTATCACCAATAAATCATCAAGATTATTTGCAAAAGACGAGCTGCTGATTTGGCAGTCAACAAATGGACCGAGTTCTATAGAACCGGAATTATTGTAATAAAGACAATGATCCATAATTAGTTCGGATGACATCCCTTCCAACAAAACGCCATCGCCATTATTATATATTTCACAGTTCATAATTGTCAGAACCTGGTTATAACCCAAAAAGCCCCCATCGTTATCATATATCTGACAGTCTTCGAAGGTAAGTAAATTGGATTCCTCATCGGAACTGCCAACAGAACCACAGTTTTTTATAATGCAATTGAATAAACCGCCTCCATCATCGAAACCAGAGATAGATATCGCTTCACTCACACTATCAAATAGGCAGTTGGAAACGTGGAACACTCCCCATTCAGATTGGTAGAGACCACCGCCGTCATAAAACTCGGAATTCGTAATAGTCAGGTCAGTTTCTTCGAGAGTTACAGATTTA
>WJIM01000136.1 GCA_014730285.1 Candidatus Zixiibacteriota bacterium | reverse complement strand
GCTCTCAGAAATGAAAATATGATTGAACACGGCCAATATGTGCAGTCGGAAGATATGACCGAATTGGACCGCCGATTCCTGATCGAAAGACATCTCATATCTCCCGAATTCCGGGCCACCAAGCCGGCCCGGGGAATATATCTTTCGGACGATGAAGATATCAGCATCATGATTAACGAAGAGGATCATATCAGGATACAGTCGCTGACTTCCGGATTGAATATTCACCGCGCCATGGAAATTGCCGAAACTGTTGATGATACACTGGGAAACACCCTGGCCTACGATTATGATACGGATTACGGTTTTTTGACCTCCTGCCCCACGAACTGCGGAACCGGGATGCGTGCCTCCGTGTTGATACACCTGCCGGGATTAGTCCTGACGCATGAAATCGACAAGGTAATCGAGGAGATTACCAAAGTCGGCCTTGCGGTGCGGGGCTTTTACGGCGAAGGAACAGAAGTGCTTGGAAATTTGTTTCAAATATCGAACCAGACGACTCTGGGGCGTAAGGAAAAGGATATAACCGATTCTCTGGAACAAATTACGCGTCAGTTGATAGAACATGAGGAGAATGCGAGGCGCATCCTCGTTCGCGACGCCCCGGACGAAATAAAGGATAAGATATGGCGCGCATACGGAATACTAAAATACGCTCGGGTATTGACATCAGAGGAGACAATGAATTTATTGTCGGCAGTGAGACTTGGAATGGCACTTGGCGTTCTGGATATGATTCCTCTGACTTTATTGAATGAAATCTTGGTTCAGGCTCAGCCTGCGCATATACAGAAAGTGGCAGGAAAAAACGTTTCCCCATCGGAACGGGATGCCAAGCGGGCGGAGTTGATAAGAGCAAGGCTGTCCGAGCTTAAATAGCTTACACATGGAGGATTTTTATTATGAATGAGATGTTCACCGAATTGGCCCGCAAGGCGATTGAATACGCGCGGGATGAGGCAACACGTTTGCGGCACGATTATATCGGTACGGAACATCTTCTATTAGGGCTAATCCGTCTCGGTGAAGGGCGATCCGTAGAAATCATCACGAACATCGGATTAGAACTTCAGGATTTAAAGCAGTCCATCGAGGATGTTGTCCAGCCCTCAGGCGGAACCATGACTATGGGGCAGCTACCCCTCACCGCCAGAGCCAAAAAGACTCTGGAGGTTGCGGGACAAGAAGCGCGTGCTCTGAAGTCCAAAGATATCGATACGGAGCATATCCTTCTCGCCCTTTTGAAGGACGAGGAAGGTGTGGCGGCTCAGGTCTTATCGATGTACGATATCTCTTATCAGGAAGCCTATGAGGAGCTGAAGAATATTCAGGCCGGGAAGCCTTCCAATTTTGCCAAAAAGCGCAAGAAGTCGAAGACTCCGGCGCTGGATCATTTCGGACGCGACCTGACCGAACTTGCCCGCCGCGGCAAACTCGATCCAATTATAGGCCGAATCGATGAGATTGAGCGTGTGACACAGATTCTGTCACGCCGCAAAAAGAATAACCCTGTGCTGATCGGCGAACCGGGCGTCGGCAAAACCGCTATCGCCGAGGGTCTGGCACAGCGAATAGTAGCGGGTAAAGTCCCGCAGACACTGGAAAACAAGCGTCTGGTTACCCTCGATATGGCCTCTCTTGTGGCCGGTACCAAATATCGCGGGCAGTTCGAAGAAAGACTGAAATCGGTCATGAATGAGATTATCAATTCCCAGGAAGTGATAATCTTCATAGACGAGCTGCATACGATCGTTGGCGCCGGCGGAGCCGAGGGCTCGCTGGATGCATCGAATATATTCAAGCCTGCGCTCTCGCGCGGAGAGCTGCAGTGCATCGGCGCAACCACCCTGAATGAGTATCGCAAGTATATCGAGAAGGACGGCGCTCTCGACCGCCGTTTCCAGACTGTGATGGTCGAGGCTCCGACAACCGAGGAATCAGTTCAGATTCTCAAGGGCCTGCGCCAGAAATACGAAGAGCATCATAAGATTACGATTTCCGACGATGCTATCGAACAGTCAGTCATGCTTTCGGATCGTTATATAACAGGCAAATTCCAGCCCGATAAGGCGCTGGATATTATCGACGAGGCCGGAAGCCGCGCGCATCTGTCTTCATACACCAAGCCCAATGAGTTTGGCGAGGTCGAGGCTCAGATCGAGGAAATAGCCCAGCGCAAAGAAGATGCGGTCAAGAATCAGGAATTCGAGAAAGCAGCCCATCTGCGTGACGAGCTTAAATCCAAGCGCGAGGAACTGGCCCAGATGAAGGCCAAATGGGAAGAGGAACGCGAACAGCAGAAAATCGTGCTTTCCGGCGAGGATGTGGCACAGGTTGTGGCCAAAATCACCGGAATTCCGCTCTTCCGACTGGAGGAGAAGGAATCCAAGCGTCTGCTGCGCATGGAGCAAGAGGTCAAGAAGACTATTGTCGGACAGGACGAGGCAATTGGTGCAATCGCCAAATCGATTCGCCGTGCCCGTGCAGGCCTGGGTGATCCCAGACGTCCGATCGGTTCCTTCGTATTTCTCGGTCCGACCGGCGTTGGAAAAACCGAGCTTTCGCGTTCATTGGCGGAATTTATGTTCGAGGATCCCAATGCCCTGGTTCGTATAGATATGTCCGAATATATGGAGAAATTCGCAGTCTCGCGTCTGATAGGCGCTCCTCCCGGATATGTCGGTTACGAAGAAGGCGGCCAGCTTACCGAGAAGGTTCGCAGACATCCATATTCGGTCGTGCTTTTAGACGAGATTGAAAAGGCGCATCCGGATGTTTTCAATATCCTTCTGCAGCTCTTTGATGACGGTTCTTTAACCGATGCATTCGGACGAAGAGTCGACTTCAGGAATACCATCATTATCATGACCTCGAACGCCGGAACTCGTCGAATCGGCGAGGGCAAGTCGATGGGCTTCGCCAAGGAGAAGGTCGAAAGCGATTTCGACATCATGAAAAAAAATGTTATGGAAGAGCTGAGGAAGATATTCAATCCGGAGCTTTTGAATAGAATTGACGAAACTATTATCTTCCATTCACTTTCGATAGAAAACATCAAGGAGATCGTGGAAATCAGGTTGGTCGAGGTCTCACAGCGTCTGGCCGAGAAGGGCATCTCCTTCTACCTGACCGACAAGGCCAAGGACTTTTTGGCCGAGAAGGGCTACGACAAGACCTACGGCGCACGTCCATTAAACCGCGCAATCCAGAAATTCCTGGAAGATCCTCTGGCAGAGGAGATTCTGCGCGGCCAGTATGCGGGCGACTGCGAGGTTGAGGTCGATTATGAGGACGGTGATGGATTGACCTTTAAGACCATAACTAAGGTCGAATCGGAAGATAAAAAACCGGTTTCACAGTAATTTTCGACTTGCCAGAATTTTGGTAATTGATTATAATCTAAGACCCAAATACATGATATTTGGGTCTTAGATTTTGAGGAGGATAAAATGGCTCATAAAAAAGGTGTCGGTTCATCCAGAAACGGCCGCGATTCCCACGGACAGCGACGTGGCGTAAAGACCTTTGCCGGACAGAGAATTTCCGCCGGTTCGATTATTATTCGCCAGTGCGGCACCAAAATACATCCCGGTGAAAATGTGGGTATGGGCAAAGATTACACCTTGTTTTCCATGATCGACGGCGTTGTTAATTTCGAGCGTAAGGGAAAAGATAAAAAGGTCTGTAACGTAACCGCCAATTAAGATATATATTTCGGGGGTTTATCCCCTCCTCTTCAACACCCTATCGAATAGGGTGTTTTTTTATGCCATAATCTTATCCTCAATCCATTGACAAAAGCGGATTTTGTAATCATATTCCGAAAAACCGAAACAGAGAGGATGGCATAAATGAGAGAGCTACATGTTTCCGAAATTACCCCCGCGATCAAGAAACTCTGCATGGAAGCCAATTATAATCTTGGAGAAGATGTTTTTAAACGGCTCAAGGAATCAATCGATACAGAGGAATCGCCCCTGGGAAAATCGATCTTAAACGATATCGTAAAAAATGCTGAAATCGCCAGAGAGGATAAGGTACCGATCTGTCAGGATACCGGATTCTCGGTATTCTTCGTTAAGATGGGACAGGATTTGCACATAACCGGCGGCGACTTCAACGAGGCATTCAACGAGGGAGTACGCCAGGGCTATACCGAAGGATACCTCCGCAAGTCAATCGTAACCGATCCGCTTGAACGAAAGAACTCGGGCGATAATACTCCCAGTATTATTAATCTGGAAATAGTCCCCGGCGACAAGCTGGAAATCTACTGCGCTCCCAAGGGAGGCGGCTCGGAGAATATGAGCGAGGTTAAAATGCTCAAGCCCTCGGATGGTATCGAAGGTCTTAAGGATTTTGTAGTCGAGCGAGTGGCCAAATCGGGCGGCAATCCCTGTCCCCCGGTTATCGTGGGTGTAGGTATCGGCGGCACTTTCGATAAATGCGCACAACTGGCAAAAAAAGCTCTTTTGCGTGAGGTAGGAAGCAAGCATCCCCAGGAGTTCTACGCCAAACTGGAAGAGGAGCTTCTGGAGCTGGTCAACAAAGTCGGTGTCGGCCCTCAGGGACTGGGCGGACGCACAACCGCATTGGCTGTTCATGTGGAGGTTCACCCCTGCCATATAGCCAGCTTCCCGGTTGCTGTCAATATGCAGTGCCACGCTGCCCGTCACAAACATGTCGTTTTATAAGGAGAGATAATAATGGATACCCAAAAAAGAGTGATAGAGACTCCCCTGACCGATGAGCTGATTAAGGAGCTTAAAATCGGGACAGAGGTATTAATCAAGGGCACTATATACACAGCCCGTGATTCCGCCCATAAACGCATGACCGAATCACTGGCCAAAGGCGAGGATCTGCCGTTTGATCCGAAAGGCCAGATTATATATTTCGCAGGCCCCACACCGCCCAAGCCGGGCAAGGTAATCGGCTCGGCCGGCCCGACAACATCATACAGGATGAACAAGTATTCACCCGATATGCTGGATGCCGGCTTGAAGGGAATGATCGGCAAAGGCGAGATGTCGCAGGAGGTTGCCGGAAAGCTGAAAGATCATACTGCTGTCTATTTCCTGGCAATCGGCGGGGCCGGGGCGTTGATCTCGAAGTCGATCAAGGCGGCTGAGGTCATTGCCTATGATGATCTCGGGCCCGAAGCTGTCAGAAAGCTTACTGTGGATGAATTCCCGGCCATCGTTGTTATGGACTGCTACGGCGGGAATCTTTTCCGTGAGGGCGTGGAGAAATATAAAATCGCATAAATTTAAAATAATTTATTGATTGACCCCGCATCAATTGCGGGGTTTTTTATACTATGCCTGGAT
>WJIM01000135.1 GCA_014730285.1 Candidatus Zixiibacteriota bacterium | reverse complement strand
TGCTTTGGGCGCCCATCTGTAGGAGCCGTTCGAGGCTTCCTCTGAACCGTTCAGTATTCTAAGAAGTGTGGTCTTACCACAGCCGTTAGGGCCGATAATACCCATCTTGACGCCGTTTTTGACGTTCAGATTTAGATTCTGGAATACTTCGTGACCGCCAAATGATTTGGACAGCCTCTCAATCGAAAGCACAATCGGATTTTTGAGTTCGTTACCGTGCAGGCTGATGCGCCTTTCTTTTTCCACAAACGGCTTTTGCGCTTCTTCTTTTTCGATCATCATGCGGATCCGTTTCTCGACACGTTTGGCGGGCATCATGGCCTTTTTGGCTTCGTTGCCGATTGATTCGTAAACCGGGGCATTGCCCTCTTTGCCAGTCTGTGCCTGATGGCTGGCCGAGGCCTGACGGCTGAGCTGCGCGGCCTCTTTGAGCTGTTTGATTTTTTTCTGCTGGGATTCGTATTCGGCCTGAAGACGACGCCGCTCTTTTTCCCTGTATTCTTTATAAAAGGAATAATTCCCGCTGAACACTGTCAGATTTTTATCATACAACTCCCAGATTTCGTTCACGCAGTTATCCAGAAAGCGGCGGTCATGGCTGACTGCGATAAACGGAATCCCGCAGTTTTGCAGATATTCCTCGAGCCAGTTGAGGGATTTGATCTCGAGATGATTGGTCGGCTCATCTAATAGCATCAGGTCGGCGCCGGACAACAGGAGTGATGCCAGCGCGACCTTTGTCTTTTCACCACCGCTTAATTTCGACAGCGGCTGACCCATAAAGCTCTCATTGAGGTTAAATCCGGCCATAAGCTTTTCGATCTGGATTTCAAAACGGTCGATTCCAAGCTCGTAATAATCGGAAATATGATTGGCGTATTCGGGAGATGACTGATCGGCATTTTCAAGATTTCTTTTAATTTCCTGGAATCTCGGACGCGATTGCCATAGATATTCAGAGACCCGACGTGCATCATCCAATGCAATCTCCTGCGGAACAAAGCCGATTTTTATATTGGGAGATACCGCTATATTACCGCTGTGCGGCTGAAGAGCGCCTGAGATCAGGCGCAGAATCGTAGTTTTGCCGCAGCCGTTATTGCCGATCAGGCCGATCCTGCTTTTGTCATTGACCGAAAATGATAGATCAGTCAGAATGTCCTCGGTCTGGCTTTTATAACAATAGCTGATTTTATTTGCACGAACGAATTCCATATATGAACCCCTGTTACGGATATAATTTGTCCTTGAATTAATATGAAAAGGTCGGTCCGGGTAAATCCGGATTAAATCGAATATTTCGGATGGCTTAGAACATTCTGATAATAATATACGGGGATATTGAGATTTTGCAATACTATTTTATTTGAATAAATAACGGGGCCTCGATACTCCAGGAGATTCGAGGCCCCAATATAGATATCAAATATATAATTCTACGGTGAATTCGGATCGCAGTCCGGGATTCCATCGTTGTCCGGATCGCAGGGCTCGTATCCACCTATAAAAACGTAGTTTATGATCGCTACTGCATCGCTGATGTTGCAGTTGTCATCGCAGGTGCAATCTCCCACCTCCACAGGGTCGGGAGGAGTGCCGCCGATGAAGACATAGTTCGTAATAAAGACAGCATCGCTGACATTAACAGCTTCATCCCCGGTGACATCACAGCACATATAAGTGATTTCTGTGCAGTTCACGTCTTTGGCGCCGATTAAAACACCGCAGTCATTATTTGCCGGTGCACAGGGAGAGGTATCGAATAGTCCGAAATCATCCTCATCTGGATTGCAGAAGAGCGGATCATAGGACATATCATCCGGCGCTGGTGTACAGCCAATATAATCGTCTCCATCAGTATTATTCCAGACATCATTACAGGATAATGATACCGTGGCATCCATTCCCGCACCTATGCCGCCACCCGAATTTTGTGAAATTATATTCATTTCAATAACGGCGCTCGATGCTGTCACCACATTGACAGCGCCGCCATTTGTGTTACACGTGTTATTATAAAAGGTATTATTGGTGATCACATTATAGCATGTAGCCTGGCATGTGATAGCGCCTCCGACAACAGCACATATATTATCATAAAATACATTTCCGCTTATTGTAGATGAGTCATGATCGTAACAAAATATCGCACCGCCGGCGCCATCTGAAGAATTATCCCTGAATACATTATCTCTGATTAAAGCTTTTGATGTCCATGAGAATATTGCGTGGTCCCAATTGCTTGTGAAAATATTGTTGCATATTACAAGCGAATCATCAGAGTTGATAGCACATCCACCAACCTTAATCGCGCCTCCTATGTCACTATATCCATTAATGAATGTAAATCCTTGCACCTTTCCGGGGCATTCTACAATTTCAAGTACCCTGTTGGTATTTCCGCCGTCAATGATTGTATTAATTATATCGTTGTCATCCCCGCCAAATGCATATTGACTTATTAGAATCAATCCCTTTCCATTAATACTCAGGTGCTCATTGTAAGTACCGTTATCAACCAGAATGGTATCGCCGGTTACAGCGCTGTTGATGGCAGCTTGTATAGTACTATAATCACCCGGGACTTCTATGAGAGTGTTGGTAAATTCCAGCACAACCTCGGCAGTTTGCGGAGTGTTAGTAGCTTCCGGACAGGAGACAGTAATTGTATCATAGTATATTCCCGCTCCAAGCCCCGTAGAATTAATAGTCAGGGATACTGTCGATGGGGCTGTACCGCTGGCTGGACTTATAGACAGCCAGGAATGTAGATTGCTCGCAGTCCAGTTGAGATCACTTCCGCCGCCATTGGTAATATTGAGCTCATCCGGAACGGGAGGATCCTGGCTTGTCATCGAGAAGTTGAAGAGAGTTTGATCCAGTACAATTTCAGGAGCTTCGGCAACCTCCAATGTTACCTCAACATATTGGGGAGAGTTATTTGCTCCAGTAGCAGCAATCTCAATGGATTCTATATAGGTCCCGGCGCCCAGGCCGGTCAGATCTACTTCAACATCCAGAACAGCCGGGCCTGTTCCGGATACTGGATTTACACTTAACCAGCTCTCATCGTATGTTGCGGACCAGTTGAGCTCGCCGCCGCCGGTATTTTCGATATATATATTTTGCACATCGTTATTTATTCCGCCCTCCAGTCCTTCAAACAAAAGCGTGGCGGGATTTACCGAAAGGGTCGGCGGTTCGGTAAGGTTAAGCGTGATTATCACCTCCTGGGGTGAATTGGTTGCCCCCGGAGCTTCAACCAGTATTGTATCTACGTAAGTGTCTGCGGTAAGACCACTGATGCTCACAGAAACATCAACAGTTGCCGTTGGAGGTGCGCTCCCCGAGGTTTCTGAAAGACTGAACCACCCGGCATCCTCGGTAGCAGTCCAGGCCATATCACCATAGCCGACATTTGAAACATCGAATGACTGCGATGCGGGATCACTGCCTCCGACGGTTGCGTCGAAGGTCAGGGACAGGGGTGTGACTTCCAAAGCTGGCACCTGGGCCGCGTTGACGGTAATAGTTCCAGCTTCAAATGCCGGGTACACCGTGACGCCATTGGCGTTCGTTAGAATAAACTCTCCGGCATCCGGGTAGTAACCGGAGTCAATATCGATAACATGATCCGGGGCGTTGGCATCAAGGGTAAACCAGAGTGTGCCAATTAATCCGGATTCACCGGGGATTATATAATCCGTAAAATACATTATAAACCCGATAACTCCCAAATTATCTTCGTCATTATGAAAGCATCCGAAAAATATCGGGTTATCTGCAAGTCCTCCAGTCAGCCTCACCGAGTCTATGGTTACATGATCACCGGGATCAAAGAAATGCGGCAAGGTCGCGGCTGAAATATGATCATCAGTATTTCCGGGATCACCATTGACCGATAAATTTATCGGCAGGCCGAATTTTACAGGATTTACAGGGTCGGCATCCACTTCAATGCTTACAACTTTTACTGTATCATCGAGTTGGGCATGACCTGGCATTGGCATAAAAAAAAGATAGAGAGCTGCCAGGAAGAAAGTAGCGTAACGCATAAAAATATCCTCCTGTCAGGATAAGAGGGGGCTTTATCCAGACTGTCTAACCCCTATGAAGATCGGAAGGCTATTGATTTCAAAAAGCGAAGGGATTTGTCGAACAGGCTTAATCCCAATTTCGATAGCTGTAGGTATGCACCCCGTTGTTTGGTATGATTACTAAATTATTATACTTAATTCAACCTGGATGTCAAGCTTTAAGATGAATTTCCCGGCTATATTAGTGCTTATTTGCAGTGCAGCTTTAAAGAAGGCGGCAGAATGCTTTTCAGCACTGTTATGCAACCTACTCCAAACCCTCCAGATATTTTAGTACTACGCTAGAAGAGTTGTCGGCGGCTACGGTCAGGAATTTCTGGAGTTGATTGCCCGCGGTTTCGGATTCGGAGCCTCCGGCAAGATCGGAGGCGGAACGGAAGATGATAAAGGGCACATCGTTGACATAACATGTCTGCGCAATGGCCGAGGATTCCATATCGACAATTAAAGCGTCGAATCGCTGATTGAGCCAGAGGCGCTTGTCCTTATTGTCGATGAACTGGTTTCCGCTCACGCCGGTACCGCCTATGATTACCTGCGGCATTCGTTGCCCGATAGAGTCCAGCTTTATCGTATCGAGACCGGCGGTTCTTTCAAACAGGCTGTCGTCAACTTTAAATATTCTCATCCGCACCATGCTGTCGATCTCGGGAGAATAAACCACCGGATTCATTACAGCGGAACTGTCGGGCCCGAGATACATGTAATCGTGGGTAGCCCATTTATCACAGATTACGATATCGCCTATGCTCACACCGGTATCCAGAGAGCCGGCGATGCCGGAGAAGATCACCCCATGG
>WJIM01000134.1 GCA_014730285.1 Candidatus Zixiibacteriota bacterium | reverse complement strand
GGTGGAAATGAGAAGGCGCAACGTTTTGATATTTCTATGGCCGATGAAATTATCGAATTCGATAGAAAGATGACCGGTCTTAATCGCAGTAAACATATCCACAGATTCTGCAGAGAATTTGCTGATTCGATGTATATCATTAAAGAAGATGACCTGAAAGCGTACGCTATTGTCAGGGAAAGAGCCGGGTATGGCTATGCTGTAGGTCCGATGATTGCACAGGATACAGCCATCGCCGAAAAGCTCCTGGCCCAAATCATTGCGGAGTATTCCGGAAAGCAGATTTTAATCGGGCCTCTGGAGCCGCAGAGGGAATTTATCGCCTTTTTGCGCGGGCTGGGATTCTTGCATAATACTCCGGCTTTGCGTATGTACTATGGCGAAAAACGAAATTACCACAAACATGTCTACGGTATCACTGCCGCCGAGAAGGGCTGATTTTATCCATGCTGAAACTGATTTATGTCGAGACAGAAGAGCATATAAATACAATCCGCAAGCTGTTCCGCGAGTATGAGGATTTCCTGGGCTTTCATCTATGTTTCCAGAATTTCGAGGAGGAGATGAAGACCCTGCCGGGAAAATATGCCCCGCCCGAGGGACGTCTTATAATCGCGGAGTACGATTCCGAAATTGCCGGATGTGTAGCGGTCAAGAAGATCGGCGAGGGTGTGTGCGAGATGAAGCGGCTGTATGTGCGTCCCGAATTCCGCGGCAAAAAGATCGGACGCAAGCTGGCCGAGAGAATTATCGAGGATGCCGGCGCAATCGGCTACGATATAATGCGCCTGGATACACTGGAGAGACTTAAGGAGGCAATCGCCCTCTACCGTTCCATGGGCTTTAAAGAAACCACAGCCTATGTATACAATCCGATCGAGGATGTTGTGTACATGGAGTTGAAGCTGAGCTCGTAGGGCGGGTTCACTGCGAACCTGCCATTGATTGGATAAGCATGATCACAGGGATCATGCCCTACATTATATGTGCCGGGTGTAGCTCCGGTGCGCCCAGTGGATGCGGAGCACAAGGACTTAAGCTGCGCATGAACAATCGTAGGTCAAATCCCTGTGGGATTTGAAGTCTTGTCAAATGTCGATGACATTTGACCTACAATCTGCCAATAAGAAGTTTTTATTTGTCTTCAATGTGCTCATCAATTAAATTAGACAAATCTGGTAGAATTTAACGCTTGAAATCAAATCGAAATCAAGGAGGAAATATGCCTTCAATGGAACCGGCCGGCATTAACTATCTGGCGGTAGTGGCCGCTGCGGTGGCCTATATGATTCTGGGCGCTTTATGGTACTCGCCAGTGCTTTTCGGCGCGGCCTGGATGAAAGGTATCGGCAAAACCAAAGAGCAGATTGCCAAGGAATTTTCACCTGTTAACTATCTGGTCGCACTGATCTTTTCATTTATCGCCTCATACGGTATCGCCCGCTTTATGCAGTGGACCGGCGGCGATTCGATTGCCGACGGCATCAAAATATCGGTTCTGGCAGGCGTTGCATTTGTGCTGGCAACGATGGGGGTCAACGATGTTTTCGAGAATCGTCCCCGCGGCCTGACAGTTATAAATACCCTCTATCATTTATTGGGATTTTTGATTGTTGGAATAATTATTGGCGCCTGGCGCTGATTTATGCTGCATTTATTCCCATAACGATTAAAAAATTCGGGAATTATGCCTGCATCCGCTTGTATAATTGCTGAGAACCATACATCAGGGTAAACGCAAAAAAAGAGTTCTCCCGATACGTAAACAAAAACTGAGATCATTTTATATGAAGGGAGACCAGTCATGCCTCCATTATTCAAGAGAAGCCTGATATTAATAGGAGCACTGCTTGCAATTGTGGCCTTTTCTATTCAGGCCAATGCGGACACTATCAAACCAACGATTAATCTCGACCATCCGGTTATCATTGCTGACAGCCAGAGCGCGGTATATCTGCTGGTGCAATTCGATATTCCCAAGCAGGTCGTGGATACGACCGAGCCGAGGCCGGATTTAAACCTGGGCATGGTAATTGACCGCTCAGGTTCGATGTCGGATCGGGGCAAGATGAGCTATGCTATCAGGGCGGCCAACAAAATGGTAGATCAGTTGCAGCCGACAGATCATCTGAGTGTGGTGGAATACGATGATCGGATTTCGGTTTTGTGGCCGTCAACTCCGGTGGAATCGCCGAGTATGATTAAGGCCAAAATCGAAGGCCTCTTTCCGAGGGGCAGCACTAATCTGACAGGCGGTATGATGCGCGGAGTAGAGGAGGTCATGAGCGCGATTGACCGCGAGAAAATCAACCGCGTGATACTGCTTTCTGACGGCCTGGCTAATACCGGCGTAACCGATCCCAGGGAGATAAAACGTCTGGTGCGCGAAAGTAAGCAGAACGGCGTAACGATTACCACTATGGGGCTGGGGCTTGACTACAACGAGGATTTGATGCAGATGATTGCAGAAAATGCCGGCGGGAATTACTACTTCATCGAAAATCCAGACCAGATGAATGCCATCTTCCAGAACGAGCTGGGGATGCTTTTTGCCACTATCGCCAAGGATGTCAGGCTTTATTTCAAACCGAGTGATGTTGTCAAGAAGGTGGATGTCTACGGGTATCTGGCTAAGATCGAGGAGAATCGGGCTGATATAGAGATGGAGGATTTGTTCACCGGAGAGAAGCGTTCCATGGTAATTCGTCTGGAGATCATGCCGGAGGGTGAGGGCAAATTCGATGTGGGCGAGTTCGGCCTAAGCTATCTTGATGTTGATGAAAATGAGAAGAAATCGTATACCTCGGCAATCAAGGTTGAATCGACAATTGATCCCGAAAAGGTCAAAGAGGCTACCAACGAGGATGTTGTGATTGAGGCAACATTATTCGAGGCCGAGGAATATCACAATCAGCAGGTGCGGCTCTATGAAGAGGGCGATATAAAATCGGCTCAGTCTAATATTGCGGGCTACGTTGACGAGCTCCGCGTCAAAAATGACCTGCTCGGCAGTGTGGTGATCGACAAGAAAATCGAGGCGCTGGAGATGGAGTCGGATCGTATGGATTGGGCCGAGCAGAGCGTCAGCAACAAGTCGTATTACCTGAAGCAAAACAAGGCACAATATTATCGGGCCCAGAAGGGCAAACGCGGCATGTATATTATGCAGGAGGGCGACTCCGATTATATGGTTCAGCGCCTTAAGAAGGCTCTGACCGATAAGGGATTTTATAACGGCGAGATAAACGAGGACTTCACCCCGGATCTTACCGATGCGATCAAGGAATTTCAGAAGAGCGAGAATCTGACTGTTGATGGTATCGCCGGCCCCGCCACATTAAGCGCCCTGGGATTGTATTAAACTTAAACTGGTACCCCACATGAAATGTGGGTTTTAATTGTCCACTTGCTATGCAACGATTTACTATTAACATTGCAAACCGGATAATGCATTATAATAACTGTACACCACCTGAATGGCAGGCGGAAACAGTGTTTTTCCTATATTTGTGGTTTAAGTGTAAAACATAGCAGTATGACCGGAATTTCCCACATTTCATGTGGGGTACCGTGTGTTTTTTATTTAGAACATCAGTGACTATGCCGTATGTTATTTATCAGGAACACCTATTCTTCAGTTTCTTTAAACTGCGTAAGTCTATGGTTGTCGGAACCGTCCGGGCGAATAGCCCAGAGAGATCCATCATCATATTC
>WJIM01000011.1 GCA_014730285.1 Candidatus Zixiibacteriota bacterium | reverse complement strand
ATTTCCAGCGACTTTTTTCTTTTAACCGAGGATACTCTGTCTGTTAGTCCGGATTCACTGGATGCGCTTAAACGTTCGATCGATGCCGCCAATGAGCTGAGCGTGTTCGGGAAAATACAGTACGGGCACAAGTTCTCCGATTTGGTAAATCTGGAGCTCTACAATCGCACCTCGGGCTCATCGGAATCCTTCAAAAGTAACCTGGATTTCCGCCTCTATGCCGGTATTTTCAAACTGATAAACTATTTCAATTTCCGCAATCTTGACCGCAAGGGCGAGGAGAGCTTGAATAACGATTATATTACCAATACGACCTATGCCATAGTCCGGCCGCATCTGGGAAGAGATTTTTATTTTCGGATAAGAAACTCCTTTGAATTCACCCGTTACGACAATCCCAGCGGATACTTTTACAACTATAATTACAACAAGCTGAATTTTATGATCGAGAAGGATTTCGGATTCGACGGCCGTATCGGGGCCGGTTACCGCAATGATATCAAGAAAGTCTCGGATTCCACCCGTCTGGAATACAACCGCCATGTTTTCCTGCTTGAGGCCGACTATTCGCCGAGCTGGCGTTTCGGCGCATATCTGTATAATGAATTCTATATCAAGGATTCGGAAAAAGAGGATAACATCGAAGACGGTTCGCTCAATAATTTCGAGCTGACTTTGAACTACAACCCCAGCTTCGATTTCAGGATAAAGTTTTTCGGACAGTTCGAGTACTCATCTTACGATGTTCAGGATTTCGTCTATTTCAACCAGTACTATTCCAAAAATAAACTTGAATTCAGGTACTCAGTGGGGGAGAGGCTGTCCTTTTCTTTAGCTCCCGAATACCGCCATCTGGCAGCACAGGAGCACGAATTCAACAGCCAGGATTTTTATGAGTATCTGATCGAGCCGAGGGTCGAGTATATTCTGGGTACCAGGCTCTGGCTTGATGTGTCTTTCGAGATCGGACGCCATATTTATTCAGGCGAAAGCTCGGATATATTCTCCGACCATATTCTTTATCAGTTCAATCTTCTCTTTGATGCCACTATCGCCGATCATATCGCTGTATATGTCTTAGCCTCGGTCGACTGGGAGCGCCATGAGCTCGAGGTCGACAACACCAATCTGTATTTGATCACCAGTAGTTTGGAATACCGGTTTTAGTAGGTCAAATGTCTGTGATATTTGACGGATGTAAATTGTCAAATCTCGCAGAGATTTGACCTACAAGTCCATATAGTTTTTTCCAGGGCAGGCCCCTGCGGCCCTGCCTATTTGGTTTGGCAGGTTGAAAATCCGGCTATTGACGGATTCACAGGGAAGCTGCCGGATTAACAATCCGGTTCTAAATCGCCGTCAATATCGCAGGGCGCATTGCCTCCGATAAAGATATAATTGACTATCCAGACTACATCGGAGACATTTACAGCCGAATCGCAGTTGACATCAGCGGATTCTAAAGGATCGGGAGGATCGCCCCCGACAAAAACATAGTTTATTATATACACCGCATCAATTACATTTGCGGCCTGGTCAGAATTCGCGTCGCCGCAGATGTATTCACAGGCGTTTCCGACACCATCGCCGCCCGAATCGGACTGCTGGGGATTGTATACATCCGGGCAATTATCGCAGACATCTCCAACCAAATCCAGATCATTATCCTGCTGATCGGAATTGGCTGCCAGAAAGCAGTTATCATCGCTATTCAGGATACCATCTCCATCGAAATCATCGTCAACCGCGATAGCATAGACTGTGGCAAGCGTGGCTTTGGTCATACGAGTACAATAATCGAAACCGATATTATCGGAAACATCAAAGCTGGCATGCCAGGCATAGGAGAAGATATATTCGCGCAGAAAAACTCCATCATAGCCCGCCTGATTAAAGGAGTGATGATCCGAAGCAGGTGCCTGCCCGGCCAGATGGCCGGTTAAATTCACCAGCGGCCCTCCGATATCGATCCAGGCCTGAGTGAATTGGTCATTATCTCCATGAAAAAGAAGGGCGTCAGTATCATTCTCCCAATGTCCTATCATATCCATATTGTACATTACAACTATCTGATCGCCATTATCGGCGGCATGTATTTTACTCTGACCTTGCGGTCTTTGAGCGGGAGCAAGGTTGGGGCTTCATCTGCGTGCGTCAGTTCTTCGGGAGGAACGCTTAAAATCCTTAATCCGTCATTTTCATACAACTTCTCGAATTTCTTCAGATTGCGATCGTCGTATGCCTGGTCGAGCGCAAGCTCTTCCAGTCTGGTGACTGATGCGACTATTTCCGCTTTAATGCCCGAATTTTTAATAACCTGAATCTCAGATTTATCAGCCAGGATCAAATACTGATTGCCCATACGCAGGACAGGATCGGTTTTTGAGAGTATTAAGGTTTGGGCCTGATTATGATTTTCAAGTTCCACCAGATAAAGATCATCGGCGATAAGCGCAGACGATAGCAGGAGAATTATCAGAAAAAGTAATATGATAGATTTCATGGTGCATGACTCCTTGAAAACAAGTAGGCATTATCTTTATATTATTGTTTAATAATGACCTAATAAGAAGAAGATACCAATAATTTATTTCCTCTCTAATAGTAGGTAGTGAACAATGCTACAGTTTTAAAGACGCATTATTATGAAGATTGTTTAAAAAGGCATAAAATTTCAAATAAATCTTGACTTGTGGATGAAGAAGTCATATAATGCTGCCGAAACAGAAATAGGAGATATTTGGTATGCTATCGCAAACAGCAATGTACGCTATTAAGGCTATGGGATTTATCGCCAATCACGGCGGCGATAATCCGGTTCTGTCACGGACTATATCCGGGCAGATGGATATCCCGCAGAACTTTCTGTCGAAGATCATGAACCGTCTGGTGCAGGAGGGATATTTAAAATCGATTCGGGGCACCAACGGCGGATTTATCCTCGAGCTCGATCCGGACAGTATCAGCCTGAAAGAAATTGCCGGGCTGTTCATGAACCTCGATGACCTGAGGAGATGTTTTCTGGGTCTGCAGGAATGCGATGGATCATGCAGTCTGCATAGGCAGTGGACACCGATTGTTGAGAGATTCGAAAAAATGCTTGAGAACACATCGATCAAAAAAATTACAATCCCAAATAAGAATTTTCATGAATCTATAAACATATAGAAACACATATTAACAAAGTGCCGTAAGGAGGTCGAATATGAGACCTACAGACATATTAACAAATGAACATAAAGTCATAAAGAAGATGCTCGATATTACCTCGGCAGTATGCGTTAAGCTTTCGGCCGATGAGGAGGTCAAGGGAGAGCATCTGAAGGAAATAGTCAGCTTCTTTAAGGTGTTCGCCGACTCCTGCCATCATGGCAAGGAGGAGAAAATTCTTTTTAAGGAGTTGGAGCAGTCCGGCTTCCCGCGCGAGGGCGGCCCGATAGGCGCAATGCTGGCCGAGCATGTTATGGGCCGGAAGCTGGTTGCCGAGATGGCCGCTGCCGCCGATGAATATGACAAAAACAAAGACAGCGCGGCGGTCAGATTTGCTCAGAACGCCGGGGAGTATATAAATCTTTTGCGGGATCATATTTACAAAGAGGATAATATTCTGTTTGCCATGGCAAATCAGAAATTAAGCAAAGAACAGCATGATAAGCTGATGGAGAAGTTCCGGAATTTCGAGCATGATGATATGGGTGCGGGCACGCATGAGGATTTCCTTAAGCTTGTCGAGAAGCTGGAAGAGGAGTATTCGGCCAAGGCAGTTTAGAGCAGCAAAAGTAGGGCAGGACCTGGCCGTACTTCCGGAATCGACTATGATTTGTTGCTCTGAATATTGTGCCGTCGGGTTCCCTAACCCGACGCTGTAAGCCCGTCAGGAGAGGATTCCTGACGGCGCACCTTACACTCTCGTGGATTGATTTTAAAGATTTGGTTTATTTGAGCAGAATCATTTTCTTAGTCAATGTATGATCACCGGTCTTGAGGCGGTAGAAATAAATACCGCTGGCGGCCGGTGTTCCTTTATCATCTCTGCCGTTCCAGTATGCCTGATGTACACCGGCGTCTTTAACGTCATCGACAATCATTGCAACCTGCCGTCCGCGTATATCGAAAATATCTATCCTGACCGCCTGTCTGCTGTCGAGTGAATACTGAATCGAGGTGGTCGGATTAAACGGATTCGGGAAATTCTGGTAAAGTTCTACTGATTTCGGAAGCTGAGGGCTGTGTTGCTCGATCATCGAGCCCAGAAACTTCAAAAGCTTGTCTTTGCCTTTGCTTTGTTTACACTCAATAAGTCCGTAATACATCTGTTCCAGAATATTTCCCTCGACCTGCTTCAAAGTCGCGTTGAAATCTGTATGATCTTTTGCGACTGTAAGCTCATCCGAATGAGTTAGCTCCCAGTTTTCGGCAATACCGCAGATATCGTCGGCATCCACCACTCCCGAGCCGTCGGCATCGGCAAATGTCGCGGATAACGGATCCCATTGATGTGCCGGAAACATCTGCCATGTGCAGTCTTCGCCCTCGACACGAATGGGGCCGTCAGAGTTCCAATGTACGCCCAGAGGCAAGATGTCGCGCTCATCGACAATGCCGTCATTATCGGTATCGCCGGGATAAACTGCAACTCCTGTAATCAACGACTGGCTTATATCCTCGCCCAATGGGAATCCGGCCAGGTCGGTAACCTCTGATGAGATGAGAATATTGATTGTATCCAGAACAGAAAAGTATTCCTCCGCGCTGGAAATTATAATAGACTTGAGTTCGGGATCATAGTGATATTCAAGTAGATCGCCGCTTGAAGCGTCAAATTCGATATTGTCCTCGAGAGTTGTTTCATCAATTGCCTCGTTGAATATGACGTTTATATCGTCGCTGATGAGAACATCCTTGATTCCCGAACCGGGTGGATTCGGATCGACCTGAATTACCTCGAGCTGCCTGTTGTCAACATGCAAAACGATAGAGTCAACGACTGAATCACCGAAACTGTCGACAGCCTCGATTACGATATGATATGTCTGCCCGGCATTGGAAAAATCGGATTGAAGCTTCAGATACCCTCTGCCGTTTGCAGAATCGACAAATTCGGCATTATTGGGTTTACCGCTACACGTCAGCGTGATTGGGTCATTATCATAGTCCGAGGCGGTAAGCAGTAATTCATATAAGTTATCTTCGAAAATCCATATCTCAGCAAAATCGGTCTCGAAAAACGGGACACGGTTTATATTATTGACAGTTATGGTAATCTCGATGCTGTCCGAAAGGCGGGAATCGACATCATCAATGGCAATAAAGCTGATACTATATTCTCCCGCCTGGTCAAAATCGGGATTGAATTCGAATAATCCGCTGCCATCGCCATTATCAGCAAATGATGAATTCTCTGGAAGGTTCAGGGCCTTTAATTGGGGAGATGTGCCGTCCTCATCAGAGGCAATGACATCCAGAACAAGGCTGCTGTTTTCATCCACGGACTTATTTTCGATCTGGGAAAGAATGGGGGCGTGGTTGGTCGGTTTAACCGTGAACTCAACCATGATTTCCGCAGATGAATTCGAGGCATTTGAGTTTATCACGATTGTGTCGTAATATATGCCTTCCATCAATCCGGTTATGTCAACGCTCGCCGTAATGTCTGCTGACCATTCACCCGCGCTCTGCGACAGTGTCAGCCATACTTTTGAATTTTTTGCAGACCATCTTAATTTTCCCACGCTTGAATTCTCTATGGTAAAGTCCTGCGGATTGGGATCGTAGCCATCCTGATTGCCCTCAAATTTGATAGTGTCGGGGCTGACTGCCAGAAACGGCATCTCCTGTTTCAGGACAATTAGACCGTAGTAATCGGCAATGAATGTGTTATCGCCAATAACCGCGGCATCCCAGGCATAGCCCGGACTCGGATAGCTTCCTGCAAAATAGACATCATCTGGAATTCGGGCGCTGTAGGAGGCGATGCCGTCAAAATTATGGGAGGTATACAAGTAGTTTCCGTCGAATTTGATACTCACGCCGTTGGAGATCGCTGGCAGGCTTTGCTGCAGAGCGGGATTTTCCCGGTCGATATTTTGTATTACCTGCAGGCCGTTTTTATTTTCAATCAAATATGCCATATCCCCGGCAATCTCCAAATCCATAGCTTTTCCCTGGGTTTCGAGAATTCCGGTCAGGACAGGATTCTGCGGCGAAGATATGTCTATGATTTTATAGCTGTTGCCCGCATCTGCGAGGTAGACAAACTGCTGGTCGGAGCTTATGCCATTAATGGGAGTGTCATTGGCAAATATGCCGATAAGCTGAGGGGAGTTTTTTTCGGATATATCGATTAGCAAGAGCCCTGCGGAATCTACACCGATATAGGCTTTTTCACCGGAAATATGCAGGCTAAGGGGTTTGCCTTCAACAGGCATCGATCCTTCAATAAACGGGTTCAGAGGATCGCTGACATCAATAATATGAAAGCCGGTTCTATGTTCGATGAGATAGAGATAATTTCCGGCGATTTGGAGATCGGTAATTGCCGGCCCTTCGAACTCGATTTCGCTTAAGATTTGGAATCGTAAATCTGAGTATTGTACTATTTGAATGCGGCAGTTACCGATATCCCATCCTCTTCTGGCAACATATACATAATCATCATCCGAATCGATATCCTGAATTTTGCCCGGTGTAGAATACTGTTTTTCTATGAATGCATGGGCCGGATTGCTGATATCCACAAGTTGCAGTCCGGCGCTTAATCCGGCTACAAAGGCCTGATTGTCTGAAGCTTTAACTCCCAGAGTGGAGCCGGGAATCTCTATGGTATTTATCAATCTTGCCGTACGGGGATCAGTGATATCAAAAATCCGTAAACCAGGATTATTGCCGTAAGTCACGTAAGCATAATTTTCCGATACCGTAACTCCCAGCGCTCCCTGAAGATTCCCGTGAATTTCGACTAAATCCGGATTGGAAGGATCGAAAATATCGATTATGCGAAGACCCTGCGTCTGCGAAGCCAGGTAGGCGTAATCGCCATCCAAATCAATATCGATAACATACCCGATCCCGGATACGGCGCCAAGCGAGACAATTTCTTCCGGCTCGGTGACATCGATTATCTTCAAACCCGCGCGGCCGTCAGCAATATAGGCGAGATTGTCGCGAACATCCACAGCCACAACCTCATCCTCGAGTAAATATTCTGCTATAATCCACGGATTTTCGGGATCTGAAACATCGGCAATGAGAAATCCGCCATAGCCATCGGCGATATATGCGGTCTGGTCAACCACTCTAACATCATAACAGTATTCATTGGTTTCAAGTGAGCTAAGGAGACGCAACTCTTCAATATCGGAAATATCAACGATTTTAAGTCCGCTGTTTCCGTTTGCCAGATAAAGCCGGTCATTATTCAGATCAATCCGCCAGCCGTCCCCATCGGCAATAAAAAGCTGGGAAACCAACCGAGGGGATCCTGAAGCGCCTATATCCAGAACTGCAAGGCCATAATTGAAGGAACAGAAGGCGTAAATTCCCGAAATATAAACATCCTTCATCCCGCTCCATAAGGCGCTATTTTCATAAGTGAAAATCAGCTCGTCATCTGGAGCGGAAAATGCGATTTTATCCTGATTTGGCTTTTCAGCCCTGGAAGCTCTTTCCATGTCAAAATCCGGCCTGAATAAATCCCTAAGATTGAGGTCGGGGTTTGATGTATACGGCTCCGCTGCTAACTCGGGGGAAAGAAGGACCAGCAGAATGCAGGCGAAAGCTAATATTGATCTAATCATATATTATCCATTGAATATGGTTTTTTTCAATACCGGATTTTAGAGTAGTCTAATTTCATCTTCAATTTACATCTAAAACAAAATTAGTCAATAATCTAATTTAAGTTGCTGCAATAAAATAGAGCCGGCCATTCAGGCTAATAAGAACATGGCCGGCTTCTTTTTCTTCCTATGATTGATCTATCTAAAGACCATGAGCTTCGTATTTAGCGTAAAGATATCGAAAAATTAAGGATAACGGCGCCCTCATCCCAGTCCATCCAGAAATGGTATTTGTCAGTGTTGGCGATTCCGGCGAAGACTCCAAAGGTATTCATCAGAAGGTCACGCGGCGACCATCCCTCTCGCATACCATCATCATATTCCTTGTATAATCCAACCCCGAAAACAACTGCGCCGGCCAGGTATTTATCCATAAACTGGTCACCTACCTCGCTGAAAAGATAACATCCCATCATATGCTGAAACTTATCCGGCGCTTTGATATACCAGTTATTCTGGTCAATGAAATACCAATAATCCCTTGAACCCGGAAGCTGTTTGAAATGACCGTCTTTGGGATAAGTCTGGAATTTTCCAAAGGCGCAGGTGTCGGCGGTTGTGAGAACCACTGTCAAAATTATTGCTGTAAATATAAGAAGTATCTTTTTCATGGCACGCTCCCTTCTGGGTATTGCGATTTACATCATTACTTAAGCTCAAATGCTGTGCCAGAATTGCTATTACTCCATGTTGTGAGGTAATATGCTGAGAAATAATTACTTAAGTTGAGAGAGATGCATGACAAAATTCTGCTCTATGTGAAAATAAATGCATATGTTATGAATTGATCCGCTTTAGTGCTTGCCCTAAATTGTTGTTTATATTATAAAATTGCCGACAGATTTAATCACCTATTGTGACACAAAAGAGGATTGTTATGAAGGATAAACTGATTTCAACCGTATCCGGAATTCGCGGGGTTATTGGTCAGACACTCACCGTAGATATTGCACTTAAAGCCGGAATAGCATACGGCGCCTATATTAAAGGCAAAAGGGTAGTGGTCGGGGGAGATTCCAGAACTTCTCATATCATGCTCAAATCCGCGGTAATCTCGGGACTTATTTCCCAGGGATGTGATGTTGTTGAAATCGGTATCTGTCCTACACCGACAATCGAGATGGCGATTGTGGGTGAGGATGCTTTCGGGGGTGTGGGGATTACCGCATCACATAATCCGATTGAATGGAACGGCCTGAAATTCTTCAATAAAAAAGGAGAGTTTCTGACTCAGAGACAATATGAAATATTCAAGACCTTTTTGGATGCCAAAGATATACAGCCAAAACCGTGGAGTAAAATCGGCAGGATTTTTATCGAATACAACTGGATCGAAAAGCATGTAAATGAGATACTTGGCTTGAATCTGATTCGGGTCAACAAGCTGAAAAAAAGAAAGTTCAAAGTGGTTATAGATGCTGTTAATGGCGGCGGTGCAATCGCCGGACCTATGCTTCTGGAGAAGCTGGGATGCCGGGTTATAAGATTAAACTGCACTCCTGACGGCAAATTTCCGCATAGGCCGGAACCCGTGCCGGAAAACCTGAAACAGCTTTCTGCAAAGGTTTTGGATGAGGGGGCGGATATTGGCTTTGCAGTCGATCCCGATGCCGACCGTCTGGCAATTGTATCTGAACTGGGCAAGCCTCTGGGCGAGGAATATACCCTGGCGCTTTCTGCCGATTATGTGCTCTCCAAAAAGCCCGGGCCGATGGTTGTCAATCTCTCCTCCTCCAATCTCAACCGCGATGTTTGCGACAGGCATAAATGCAGGCTGTACCATTCCAAAGTGGGCGAAGCCAATGTTGTCGAGATGATGCACCGTAAGAAGGCAGTAATCGGCGGCGAGGGAAACGGCGGGGTAATCCTGCCGGCCTTGCATTACGGCCGCGACAGCCTGGTGGGTATGGCGCTTGTATTGCAGTCAATGGCTGACAGAAAAAAGCCGATATCGGAGCTTGCCGGAGAAATAGGCCCCTATGTGATACTTAAAGGCAAGGGGAACATTGATGCCAAATTCGATGTAAAACTAAGTAGGTTGCAAAAACAGCTCTCGGATCAAAAAATCAGTACAGTTGACGGCGTTCGTGTCGATTTCAATAATGGATGGGTTCATATCAGGAGATCCAATACGGAGCCTATTTACCGGCTTATATCCGAAGCCGGAACAAAAAAAGAGGCTCGTGAGTTGATAACGTATATCAAAGAAAAATTGTAAAATGGGATTACTTAAATGTGTGGAATAGTAGGATATACAGGCCCGCAAAAGGCGGTGCCGATTTTGATGGATGGGCTGAGAAAGCTCGAGTATCGAGGTTACGATTCGGCAGGGATAGCCGTACAGGAAAAAAAGGGTTTGATCTTCGATAAGACCGCGGGCAAGATTTCAGCGCTCGAGGAGAAGATCCGTGACAGGCATTTTGAGGCAGTCTGCGGCATAGCACATACACGCTGGGCAACTCACGGTGAGCCTACTACTGTGAATGCACACCCTCACTTCGACTCGCATGAGAAGATGGCAATAGTCCATAACGGGATTATCGAAAACTATCGCAGCTTGCGTGAATATTTGGAAAAGAACGGACATAATTTCAAGACAGAAACTGATACCGAAATACTGGTGCACCTGATAGAGGAATATTATGAAGGCAATCTTCTTGAAGCGGTAAGGACTGCTCTGGTTTTCGTTGAGGGCACTTATGGTATCGCGGTAATATCAAGCGATCATCCGGGCGAAATTGTTGCTGCGCGCATGGGTTCGCCGCTGGTTATCGGATGCGGCCGGGGAGAGAATTTCGTGGCTTCCGATGTTTCGGCACTGGTACGGTATACCCGTCAGGTGGTATACCTTGACGAGGGCGAGATAGCGCATGTTACCCCGGACGATTTCAAGATTTCGACTATCGACAAGATCACTATCTCTCCCAATATACAGGAAATCGAATGGTCATTGGACGCTATCGAAAAAAGCGGCTACGACCATTTCATGCTGAAAGAGATTTTCGAGCAGCCGACGGCGATTGCCAATGCATTCCGGGGACGTCTTAATTACGAAGAGGGTACCTCTCGTCTTCACGGGCTGAGCCTTCAGTACGAAGAGCTTCTGAAAATCAACCGTGTGCTCCTGATGGCCTGCGGGACGTCATGGCATGCGGGTATGATTGGTGAATATATTATGGAAGATTTGGCGCGGATACCGGTCGAGGTGGAGTACGCCTCCGAGTTCAGGTATCGCGCCCCGATTATTCAAAATGGCACGGTTGCATTTGTAATATCACAGTCAGGCGAGACCGCCGATACATTAGCTGCGCTGCGTGAAGCCAAACGTAAGGGCGCGACCGTTCTTGGTATCTGTAATGTGGTCGGATCGTCGATTGCACGTGAAACAGACGGCGGAATTTATATTCATGCCGGACCTGAAATCGGTGTGGCCTCGACCAAGGCTTTCACCTCGCAGATAGTGGTGCTGGAATTAATCAGCCTGCTGCTGGCTCGTATGCGTGATATGTCGATTGAGAAGGGACGGCAGATCGTTAACGCAATGCAGAATATACCGGCCCAGATCGAGGATATACTTTCCACCAGTGATAGGATTAAGAGCATTGCCGAGACCTATGCCGGAAGCTCCAACTTCCTGTATCTGGGACGCGGGATCAACTTCCCGGTGGCGCTCGAGGGCGCTTTGAAGATGAAGGAAATCTCCTACATCCACGCCGAAGGTTATCCGGCGGCGGAGATGAAGCATGGTCCGATTGCATTGATCGACGAAAATATGCCGGCGGTTGTGATTGCGCTCAAGGATCAGGTGTATGACAAGGTCATGTCGAATATACAGGAGATCAAGGCGCGTAACGGCCGTATCCTGGCAATCGCCACCGAGGGCGATACCGAGATTGCCGGAATGGTAGACCATGTGATTTACATACCGCATGTGCCCTATCACCTGACTCCGCTTCTGTCGATCATACCGCTCCAGCTCCTGGCCTATCATACGGCGGTATTGCGGGGATGTGATGTTGACCAGCCGCGCAACCTCGCCAAGAGCGTAACAGTGGAATAAATTT
>WJIM01000133.1 GCA_014730285.1 Candidatus Zixiibacteriota bacterium | reverse complement strand
TAATTTTTTAATTTGAAGCTCATTAGCTTTGCGCCTCTGGAGGAGAATTCGGCTATGTACTTATCGGTTTCAACCCGTATGGTATCGACTGCAAGGGTATCAAAGCGGGCATAAAGCGAATCGCCCTCGATTTGCTCATACGTCTCGGTAATAGCGGTATCCGCTTGATCCTCAATGGCCTGCGCTTCATCTCGGACCGCCTCTCGCACCCCCGTTGTATCTTCTTCGACCGGAGTTTGCTGCTGGGGCGGAGGTGTTTGTTGATTCATCCATAAGAACCAGGCTACAAACATGATTCCGATTACTACTAATGCTATTTTGGCCGTGCGATCCATAAAATTACCTCACCGGGTCATACCCGCTTTTTTTGGAAAAGGGATGACATTTCAAAATTCGCTTTATAGACATTATTACACCTTTCAACCCATATTTATTCAGGGCTTCAAGGGCGTAATTGGAGCAACTGGGGTGGAATCTGCACTGGGTGGGAAACAGGGGCGATATTCCCACCTGATACATTCTGATGGCCACTAACAGCGGAAGTGTCAGAATCCTACCGAACTTTCGCAAAATCAAGTAAATCCTTTTCTATCAATTCAAAAAGAGAATCATCGCTGGGATCGACATGTGCTGAGATAACCAGATGTCCCCTGTGCTGGAATTTATCCTTATTGGTGCGTATGATTTCTCGTATTATCCTCTTAATCCTGTTTCTTTCAGGTGATGATCCGACATTTTTTCTGACCTTCAGGGCTATTTTTAAAGGCAGACTGCCGGAGCCATAATAATATATGCTGAGGCACCTGCCTTTGAATTTTTTGCCGGATCTGAAAACCCTCTTAATCGCCAGGTCTTCCTTGAGGGAATATTCCCTGCCAAAGCTCTGCTCACCCTTATTTCTTGGTGATCTGCGGCGAGAGGCGCTTACGCCCTTTCGACCGGCGTCTTTTGAGGACTTTCCGCCCATTTTTAGTAGACATCCTTTTCCGGAAGCCGTGATCGTTAAGGCGTTTTCTCCGCGATGGCTGAAATGTTCTCTTCACTATTTACCTCTTCTCTAAAAACCATTTATAATAGCAAAAACCGGACTTTTGTCAAGCGGTTTCAATTCTTTTTCTTGACATTATAATCTATTAACTATAAAATTTCGGACATCTTTACGATAAATTAAGTAGAAGATTAATGAAGGGACATTGTATGCTCAGAGAAATATCTATTTTTATATTTATCCTGACAGGATTTTTTATTGCCGGATGTGGTGGCGATCTTAGTGACGGAGATATTGATAGTGAATTCTCCGTAAGGGGACTGCTCTATCATGATCCCAATACCAATACCTCGAGCGCCTATGCTTTCGTACTCGAGGAGGGCGATCCAATACCGACTTTAACCAATTTCCTTGTCACCAGCAACGAGGATTCCACTCAGCTTAATCCGATTGGCGGCGGAGCCTATTTAACATCGCAGGGCGCGCTCGAGCTTGCTCCTGATTCCAGTTATATTTTCTGGACCGGAGATGATTTCGGCGATTTCTACTTCAGCAAAACTCTTGAGATTGCCGACACCTTCAGCGTGACAGTCACCAATCCTGCCAGCAGGATATATTCGGGCGGTACTGTTTCGATTCAATGGAATCCGCCCAGCCAGGATTTCGGCTATTTTGTGACGATTGATCCTCCCGGCGATGCCGCCGAGCCTTTCTGGGAATTTGCCAATTCAACCACCAACCTTACGATAGGCGCGGAGGCATTCAGCACCAGTGACGGTGATAGGGTGGAAGGTATATACTATATATATGTTGTGGCATACTCCGAGACATTTTATGCCGATGCTGTTATCAGTAACGACAATCCGGTCTTTTTTCCCTATCCGGATACCGGATTTACCGATAATATCAATATGATCGATATAAAAGGCAGGTTCGGCACCGCATTGGTATCGTTCTATGATTCGGTGGAGGTCATAGCAAATCCCTGATGTCGAAGAAAGTATTCAATGAGATAAAAGATTTGGCGACCGAGTCTGTCAATAAACGGACTCGGTCTATTGATATTCTGCCCACCCGTAAAGTCCTCGAGTTGATCAACGACGAGGATCAGAAAATAGCTCCGGCAGTTAAGAAAGTTATCCCGCAAATCGAGAAGGCAGTTGAGCTGGTTGTGAATTCGTTCGAATCGGGCGGGCATCTATATTATATCGGCGCAGGCACCTCGGGACGGCTGGGAGTGCTTGATGCTTCCGAATGTCCTCCCACTTTCGGTGTGAAGCCCTCTCTGGTGCAGGGGATAATTGCCGGGGGTAGGCGTACCCTGGTCAGGTCGAAAGAGGGGATTGAGGATGACGCCGAGGCCGGCGCGAGGGAAATTGAAAAAAAGAAAGTCAGCTCAAAAGATACCGTTATTGGAATAGCGACTTCCAATCGCACACCATACACACTTGCGGGGCTAAAGCAGGCAAAGAAGATGGGTGCGTCGACTGTCTTTTTGTGCTGTAATCGATCTGTTAAGCTGCCCTTTAAGCCGGACGTTATCATTAATCCGATTACCGGGCCGGAGGCGATTGCGGGTTCGACTCGGATGAAGGCGGGTACCGCTACCAAGCTGATCCTTAATATGATTACTACAACAGCAATGGTGAAAATCGGCAAGACCTTCGGAAATTTGATGGTTGATCTCCAGGCTACTTCAGAGAAACTTGTGCAGCGTTCTATCAAGACGTTAATGACTGTCTGCGATTTGAATTATAATCAGGCAAAAAAACTTCTTGAGAAGGCCGAGGGGCATGTCAAGACTGCGATTGTGATGCATTTCAAACTGAGCGATCTTAAGACCGCAAAGCAACTTTTGAAATCTGCCGACGGCCATCTGAGCCGGATTTTGAGGTAGGTTTTTAATTTGGATATTAGTAGGTGCCCGGTTCCCCAGGGCGGAAGGGGTATTTGAGACCGGAAATCCATTGCAAAGCAGTAATGCATTCGAGAGACCCACTTTAATAACCGATATCCGTCGGGGTTAGGAAGCCGACGACACAATTGCTAATTGCTACTTTTCGACCTCTCCACATACTCCCCGTACGAGCCCTGGTACAGCCGATTTTTTTCCATATCGAAAATCTGATTGGTGATTCGGTCCAGAAGATAGCGGTCATGGGAGACCAACAGAACTGTGCCATTGTAATTCTCCAGCGCCTCCTCGAAGGCCTCACGTGCGGATATTTCGACATGGTTGGTGGGCTCATCGAAAATCAGGATATTGAAATCGCTGAAGAGGACTTTTGCCAGCGCAACCTTGCTGCGTTCACCCACACTCAATGTGCCGATTTTCTGATTGACTTGATCCCGCCTGATATTCAGCCGTCCCAATATAATCCGCGCCATAGTCTGATGGGCATGCCTGCCCTGCAGGACCTCATCCAGAATGGTTCTGGATACATCCAGATTCTCATGCTCCTGTGAATGATAGCCGATCCTTGCTTTGGGCGCCCATCTGTAGGAGCCGTTCGAGGCTTCCTCTGAACCGTTCAGTATTCTAAGAAGTGTGGTCTTACCACAGCCGTTAGGGCCGATAATACCCATCTTGACGCCGTTTTTGACGTTCAGATTTAGATTCTG
>WJIM01000010.1 GCA_014730285.1 Candidatus Zixiibacteriota bacterium | reverse complement strand
CGACTTTAAAGGCTCCGATCGATTTCCGCTCTGGATCGGGGACAAAGTCTATTTCAACTCAGATAGAAGTTACCGCTTGAACATTCATTCCTATGATCTGAATTCCGGCAAAGTTGAACAGGTAACCAATCACAGCGAATTCGATGTCCGCAGGCCAAGTATGGGTGGAAACAAGATTGTCTATGAATTAGCGGGATCCTTATGGCTTCTGGATGTGACCACCAACGAGAGCAAGAGAATATCTGTTCAGATTAAGACAGATCTTCCCGAACGCCGTCCGCGTTTTGCGGATGTTTCAGATAAAATCACATACGCCGATTGTTCTCCCAAAGGCGAGATCGGATTGATAACAGCCCGGGGCGATATATTTACCGTTACCAAAGAGGACGGCCTGACCGAGAACCTGACTAAATCCTCTGGTTCACGTCAGCGTGAAGCGGTTTGGTCCCCCGATGGTGAATGGATTGCCTGCTTCTCGGATGAGAGCGGGGAATACGAGATTCATCTAATCGATCCTGAGGGTGAGAATGATCCGATTCAATTGACTACTCATGATCGGGGATATCGTCACGCTCTGAAATGGTCGCCTGACAGCAAAAAACTGGCCTATACCGATCAGACTCTCACGCTTTATTATATCGATATTGACACCCGCAGGATTACAAAGGTTGATAAGGCCGATTACCAGTTCATGGATGTTTCCTTTCACAATAAATCGATAGCCGATTTTTCATGGTCTCCTGACAGCCGGTATATTGTCTATTCCAAAATGAATTCCGATCTTATGCTTCAGCTTTATGTCTATTCTCTTGAGTCGGGCAAGGTCAATCATATTTCCGATGGCTTTTACCATGATTTCTCGCCGGTCTTCACCAATGATGGCAAGTATGTACTCTTTGCTTCCAACCGCCTTTTCGATCCGACCTTCTGCGAGTATGAATGGGAAATGGTTTTCAAGGATGTGGCCGGGATTTTTGCGATTACATTACAAAAGGACGGACAGCCGTTTATACCGCTTAAAGGTCAGGAAAAGGTTTCTGAATCCGAAAAGGTGAATGTCGTAATCGATTTTGACGGAATAACGGATAGAATAGAGAAGCTTCCGCTGGAAAAGGGGAATTACCGCAGGCTGGCGGTGAATGACTCGCGGCTGTTTTACCTTAATAAAGAAGACGGCGATTTCAATTTCTTCGAACTGCGTGATCCGGGGCCGATGGATTTATATGCCTATTCATTAGAGAGCCGGGAAGAGTCTGAGGTAATAAAAGGACTTCAGGATTATAAGCTTTCTGCAGACGGCTCCAATATTGTCTATCGTCAGAGAAATGGTGTTGGAATAATCAGCTCGGGCGTCTCGAGCTCAGGCGGGGACAACCTCGATATTTCCGGGCTCGAAGTCCGGCTCGATCCGGTGGCCGAGTGGTACCAGATATTTGACGACACCTGGCGGATCGAACGCGATTATTTTTATGATCCAAATATGCATGGTATGGATTGGCCCGCAATCGGACATAAATACCGCAAGTTGATCGAGTATGCTTCCAACCGGCAGGATGTGGAATATATCATAGGCGAGCTTATTGCGGAGTTGAGCACCTCGCACACCTATGTATACGCCGGAGAGCGTTACCGAAAAGCCGACAGGGTAAATGTTGGTATGCTGGGCGCCGATTTTGAGGTTGATGAGGAAAGCAATCGGTATCGTATCAAGAAAACATACTCGGCATCATACTGGAACAGCGATACCAAATCGCCGCTGGATAGAATCGGTGTTGATGTAAGCGAGGGCGATTATTTATTGGCTGTCGATGGAATTGAAATCACGTCCGACAGCAGTATATATAGCTATTTCCAGAATATGGCCAACAAGCAGTTGACCCTGCTTGTAAATGATGAACCCGATTTGCAGGGCGCCCGAGAAGTCGTCGTGAAGGCTGATGGAAACGAGTATCTTCTGCGCTATTGCAGTTGGATCGAGGAGAATCGCCGTATCGTTGATTCAGTCTCAAACGGAAAAATAGGTTATATCCATTTTCCGGATACTTATGTTTCCAGCGCCAGAGTTTTCCCCTGGCAGTTTTATCCGCAGACCCAAAAGCAGGGTATAATTCTGGACGGACGTAATAACGGCGGCGGGCTCGATCCGGATATCTTCCTGAACCGCTTCAAGAAAAAAGTTCTGGCCTACTGGACCAGGCGTTATTCACAGGATCAAACCTCGCCGGCGATTGTAACGCAGGCTCATACGGTTTGCCTGACAAATCTTCATGCAGGATCGGGCGGCGATCAATTCCCGCTTGATTATAAAGAAATGGGACTCGGACCCGTAATTGGCACGCGCACATGGGGCGGCCTGGTTGGGATTTCGGCTTACTATCAATTAGTTGACGGAGGATATGTGACTGTTCCGGACTATCGCGTTTATGATACCGAGGGTAACTGGGTGGTCGAGAATGTTGGCTTTGAACCGGATATCATTGTCGAACAGCATCCGGCGGAGATGGAACGCGGGTATGACGCCCAACTCCATAAGGCAATCGAGGTGTTGATGCAGGAAATCGAGCAGAATCCGGTTACACGTCCGGAACATGAGCCGTTTCCGGTTAGAAATTAATTTTTAGATTTACATGAATAGTTTTTTCATTAGTATGTATTACAAATAGCGGTCGCTTCTGGCGGATTGCTTATAAAAATGTATGCAGAAAATGTCATTCTGAGGGAACGTGCTGACTGAAGAATCTCTTTAAATCAAAAAGATTCTTCGCCAGGCTCAGAATAACGGCAAAAATATTAGGGCATTGTAATGAATTGTGTTTCCTGTGATGAGCCGATGATTGTTCTTGAGGTCGATGAGGTCGAGATCGATTACTGCCTCGAATGCGGCGGTATCTGGCTCGACTCCGGCGAACTGGGGATACTCCTCGGAGATGAGGAGAAGGTGCAGCATGTTATAAAAGATGCGGTTCCTGCCCCAAAAAAGACCGAGACTTTTCGTAAATGCCCGATCTGTCTGAAAAAGATGGATGAGATCGAAATCGGCAAGGATGAAGATAAGATATATATTGACCGATGCAAGCAAAGCCACGGTCATTGGTTCGATAAGGGCGAGCTTCGGGAAGTGCTCGATTTCATGGATCACGGCGAGAGCGCCAAAGTGGTGAAGCTCTTGAAGGAAACTTTTGGAGAATAAAATTTCATGAAAGGATAAATGCATGCTAATAGCATTGATTGTTATTCTGGTAATCGCGGCGATTATCATTTTCTGGGTTGTTGGCGCTTACAACAGCCTGGTGAGGCTCAGAAATCAGGTTAAAAATTCCTGGTCTCAGATCGATGTGCAGCTAAAAAGGCGGCATGATCTGATCCCGAACCTGATGGAGACCGCCAAGGGTTATATGAAGCATGAGCGCGATACTCTCGAGAATATCACCAAGGCACGCAGCAAGGCGATGTCGGCCGAATCGGTGGGGGATAAGGCGCAGGCCGAGGGCGAGCTTAACGGCGCTATGAGCAAGTTCTTCCTGGTGGTCGAGAATTATCCCGATCTCAAGGCCAACACCAATTTCCTGGCCTTGCAGGAGGAGCTGACCTCGACCGAGAACAAGATCGCCTTCTCACGCCAGAACTACAATGATCAGGCGCTTTTCCTGAATAATAAGATTCAGATGTTTCCGTCAAACATCATCGCCGGCATGTTCAACTTCAAGGAAGCCGAATTCTTCGAGATCGAAGAGGATGCCGAACGCGAGGTTCCCAAAGTCGATTTCGGCTATTAATATTCTATGTGGGAGCTGATCAGATTAAATAAACGCAAGTCCATGGTGCTGTTCGTCATCATGGGCATTTTCCTGGTTGTACTTGGATATGTTGTAGGCGCGGCATACGCCGGGCCTGAGGCTGGATGGGGCGGTGTGGCTGTTGCGCTCCTAATCTGGGGAATATGGTCTCTGATCGGATATTTCTCGGGTGATAAAATCATCCTTAAAATGAGCGGAGCTAAAGAGGTTACCCCGGATGTTCATCCCCAGCTTTTTAATGTCGTGGAGGAGATGAAGATCGCCTCCGGACTGCCGGTAATGCCCAAGGTTTACATTATCGATACTCCCGCCCTCAACGCCTTTGCAATCGGACGGAAACCGGAAAACTGTGCCATTGCAGTGACGGCCGGACTTCTGGCCAGGCTGAACCGTGACGAATTACAGGGTGTTGTCGCGCATGAAACCGGGCATATCCACAACCGTGATGTGCAGTTTATGACTTATGCCGGAATTATGCTGGGCGCTATAATAATTATTTCGCATATCTTTCTCAGGAGCCTTTGGTTCGGAGCCGGATCGAACCGCCGTTTCCGTTCCAAAAGCGGAGGTAAGGGGGGAGGACAGGGGCAGGCGATTATCATGATCGTGGCGATTGTCTTTGCTATACTTGCTCCGATTGCGGCGCAGCTTATGTATTTCGCGCTTTCTCGTAAACGTGAATATCTCGCTGACGCCTCCGCGGTACGGTTCACCCGTTACCCCGAGGGCCTGGCCTCGGCTTTGGAGAAACTGGCCAATTCCAAGGAGGATATGCCGCGGGTGAATAAAGCCACTGCGCCCATGTATATTATAAATCCGCTCAAGAAGAAGGGCAGGAAGGTAGCAAATCTGACCAGCACACATCCGCCAATTTCCGAGCGAATAAAAATACTGCGCTCGATTGCAAGCGGAGCGGGATATAACGATTACCAGACGGCGTTCAGCAAGGTCACCGGAAAGGGCGGAGCATTAGTGCCGCCCTCGGCTCTGGCTGACAAGGAGAAGATCTCGATTCGTGATGCCAGCCCGGATGCAGATAAGCCCAAGGCCGCCAAAAACGAAAAGCGTGAGCTGGGCGATATTATGCGTGCGGTGAATGAGTATGTCTTCATGGCCTGTGTGGGCTGCGGGCTCAAGATGAAGATACCGCCTGATTTCAAGAAAGAGAAATTCGACTGCCCGCGCTGCGGTACTGCCAATAAAGTCCCGCTGGCGCAGATGGCGGCCGCCGGTGTGATCCTGGAGGGGGTGCAGGAAGCCCAGAAACGTTCCAAAGAAAAGGAACAGGTATATCATCGCAAGGGCACTGAATGGCAGTCCTTCAGGTGCAAATGCGGCAAGACACTGCAATTATCGCCATATTTCTCCGGCTCCCACATGAACTGCTCCAACTGCGGCCGAAGTATCAGGATCGAAGGATAGGCCAAAAGTTTTTGATGTTTTTCGATTTTGTCCGTTTGTTATATAGAATAGACTGTTGAAAAAGTACCGTTTCTTATGAAACCGATTGGCAAAATAATTTACACGATTATATGTCTTGGTCTTCTGATTGGCCTTTTTGTAGCTCAGTACCAACGGGCATATCTCGCTTTGACAGATTCCCGCCATCTGAAAGAATTAATTGAAAATCTGAAGAATAGTTCTCCGCGAGTTCATGGTATTTTTATTCCGGAAATCAAGCAATATGAAGGGTTATTGCTTAAACGGCTGCAGATATTATATTTAAACTCGGATTCGAGAACGCGTGTGGCTATAATATCCGCAATGCAATTTATGGAACAGGATCATGTTTCTGAAATACTAATGTCGATTGGAAGGTATGAAAAGGATACAGACATCGCTATTTGGGCCATCAGTATTCTAATGAAGCATGATATTAAAGTTGCGATGCCGATTGTGACTGATAAGCTGAACGGGTCGTGGCAGTCTGATGCCAAGAGGTGGCTGTTGTTTTGGTTAGGAAGGAATCCGGGCAAACTTACATTGCAGAAAACCGAAGAGTATCTTGAATCTGATGATCCAACATTGCGATCAGGTGCCGTATGGGCTTATACCGATATTGCCAGGAAGGATGCGTATCCCAAGCTAATCAAAATGATAAGTGATCCTGATGACGAGGTTAAAATAGCTATTGCAGATGCTTTGAGTTTGTATGGCGATAGCACTATCACAAATGACATCTGTGAACTGCTTAATGATGATAATTCCAGCGTAAGGATATCAGCTTTGTTTGCACTGAGCAGGATAGGCAGTAAGGAAGCGGTAGGACCGATCATTAATAGATTGTCCGAAGCTTTATCAATATCATCAAATGAGGACTCCCTCGGAAATGTGAGAGCGGACCCGGAGAAAGAATTAGATGAACTGATTTACACATTGGGATATTTTGGAGGCGACAGCGCTTTTCATGCAATTATGGAAGCATTGGATGATAAAAGAACCATGCAATTTGCCGCAGATGCTCTAAGTGAATTTGACGATAAAAGAGCCGTAGCGCCGTTATTGGGTATACTAAATCGCTTGAATAATGAGAAAATTTTTGACTCAGTTGAAATGCGAATAAAGGTTAAACGGGCGGTGATTAATACACTTGGCCGGATTGGAGATCAGAGAGCAGTCGACCCAATAATCAATTTGCTGGAGAAAGGGACTGAGAACGAGGATGTCAAGGAAAGTGCAATTCTCGCATTGGGCAGACTGGGCTCACCCAAAGCCATTCCAGCGATCAAAAATGTCTTAAAAGACTCAGCATCAAAATCTGTTATACTTTATTGTAAAGATGCCCTTAAACAGCTTGGAGTCGAAAGCAATACAATTCCTCATATCTGATCGAAAGACAAACATCTCACACAAAAATAACTTGTCAAAAAAACTAAAAACTTTTTATCATTTTGACGCTATATATCATATAATCAATAACGGGCTAAATTGGAATTTTTATCATACAGAAAGGGATTTTAAAATGAAGAAAATCATAATTCTCAGCTTGGCAATGCTGCTTTTAATCGGATGCAGTTCTCAGCGTCAGGTCACCCGCATGGACCCTGAAACCCAGACAGATTTGAGCGGTAAATGGAACGATACCGATTCTCGTCTGGTGGCCGAGGAGATGGTGACAGATGCCCTCAACAGACCGTGGCTTATCAACTTCGTTGAGGATAATGGCGAACGTCCTGTGGTTACCGTTGGCAGAATCAGAAACAAATCTTCTGAGCATATCGATGTGGAAACATTCACAACCGATTTCGAGCGTGAACTGATCAACTCCGGCAAGGTTCGTTTCGTTGCCAATAAATTCCAGCGTGATGATGTCCGTGAGGAGCGCTTCGAGCAGGATGAATGGGCTTCGGAGGAAACCAAGAAGAAACTACGTGAGGAGCTCGGTGCCGATTTCATACTCCTGGGCGCGATAAAATCGATCACTGACCAGATCGAGGGCAAGATGACGGTCTCTTACCAGACCGATCTGGAGCTGATCAATATCGAGACAAACGAAAAGGTCTGGATAGGCAACAAGGTTATCAAGAAGGGTATCTCGCAGGGCAGTACAAAGTGGTAGGTCGAAATTGAATATTATAAATCGCCTGAAAATAATACCCCGGGCGATTCTGATCTTTTCCATTTTTGTATCGTGCAGTTCCCTCTCTACTCAGAAAGGCTTTTACGATCCGATTAACGCCGATCTTCTGGAGGGGGAATATGACTCCGCAGTCGTCAAACTCGAACAGGCCCGGGAAAAGAACAAATTCGCCGAGAAAGATCGGTTTCTCTACTACATGGATGCCGGCCTGGCGAATTATTATGCCGCAAATTTCGATACCAGCAACGCCAGGCTGACAATGGCGGAGAATTCCGCCGAGGAGCTCTTTACCAAAAGCATCTCCCGGGCAGCATTATCTTATGTCATAAATGATAATGTCCTCGAATATCCCGGCGAGGACTACGAGGTTCTTTATACGAATATTTTCAAGGCGCTGAATTTTCTTGCTATGGATGACGCCGAGGACGCCTTTGTGGAAATACGCCGCGCGATTCTCAAACTCGAGCTTCTGGAGCAGAAATATGTTGACTTAGCCGATAAATTCCAGAAGACTGCCGATGAGGACACTGTTGTATCCGGAATAAAATACGAAGTCCCGGATGTCCGTTTCAACAATGATGCCTTCGCACGCTATCTGGGGATGCATCTGTTTGCCGCCGAGGGCGATTATGATAACGCCCGTATTGCTTATGATTATCTTAAGGATGCCTTTCACAGCCAGCCTGATGTTTACGATTTTCCCCTGCCGGAGATGAAATATAAATCCGATAATGGATCGATTCTGAGCGTGGTTGCTCTCGCAGGCAGATCACCCGTAAAGGAGGCATTGAACCTGAGATTAAGAACCGACAAAGATCTGAATCTGGTGCAGATTTTGTATGACGGCCCGGATTCCTCGGATATCGAATACGGCCATATTCCGCTTCCAGTATCAGAGGATTATTATTTCAAATTCGCAATTCCCATTTTAATAGAAAGGCCCTCAGCAATTGACCGTGTGTTTGTGAAGATCAACGGTGAAAAGGCAGGCCAGCTTCAGCTTATCGAGGATATCGGTAATGTCTCGCAGGAGACCTATGAGGCGCGTAAGACCTTAATGTATATCAGGACACTGGCTCGTGCGATAGTCAAGGGGCTTCTGGCACATGAAGCCAAGGAAAAAGCCGACACGGGCGGTGTGGGAGGATGGCTTAAAAAAGTGGCTATTGATATCGGCACCGATATTCTGGAAAATGCCGACCTGCGGTGTTCCCGTCTCCTTCCCGACCGTATTTATATCTCCGATCTGGAGCTTGAACCGGGAGTTTATGATATTACCTTCGATTTTGTGGATTTTGAGGGCAATATTGTCGAAAGCAAATCTGTTGAGGGCTATAGAGTTCTGGAAAGCGGCCTGAACCTCGTACAAGCTTTTTCACTCAAATAGACTCCATAAAAGCATTCAGAACTTCATTATGCAAAACTATTTCCATCAATGCTAAAACTGTGAATTATTCTGCACATCGTCACTCTCATTCAAACACATATCCTTATGATATCCAGCAGCTTGCGATATATTCTCGGATGGCATACGGATTGCTTAAATAGATGTATGAAAGTTCGAAAACGCTTTGATATGATAGGAGATAAGTATGAAGAAATTGTTTATTTTGGCTTTGGCGGCTTTCCTTTTCGTTGGAGTCGGTAATGCCTACGGCATTTCAAGCCTTTATATTAACGGTATGATGGTTGAGCCGTTGCGAGATATCAATGATGATGTTACGATCAGTTTTGACGGCGGTGTTCAGGAATGGACGCTGATGGCTGAATTTGCCGCCTGGAAAGCCAAGAACAACCTTGGGTTTTACGATGAGTCCCTCGCCTCAGGCTTGATTTTTCCCGGATCGGCATCCGCGGTCGTAAGTGACTATACTTATATTCCGCAGGGCAAAGAGATAGGCCTTTGGTTTCATGCCGATCATGATGAAGACGGTCTGGTTGACTCAGACGAGCCGTTTCTGACATCTCAGCGTCAATGGCTGGCTACCAGCGGCACGAATAAAAACGATTACCAGTTTTTCTATCTTTATGATGTGCGTGCTTACCGCGGTATGAATGCCACCTACGAATTCTATACTTCTAATCATGATTTCTCGACCACCGGTAATTTCGATTATCTGCTTTATATCGACGACAGCGGCGCAGGTCCCGATTACGATCATAATGACATGATTGTCTCGGTCAGTGCTATTCCGGAACCGACAACTCTTCTGCTTTTGGGACTGGGAATGGCCGGAGCCGGTGTTATCAGGCGGCGTAGAAAATAGTCTTTGATAATATTTTGATTAAAACAGACAGTCTTCAAGGCTGTCTGTTTTTTTATCGCTTGGTCTGAATCTCGTTTGCAGAACGTTTTGAATCAGTCCGGCCGCAGCTTGTTTGGACAATTGGCAGGCTTAATGTGACAGTTGTGCCCTCGCCGGGCTGGCTCTGTATATCGAAGTCGCCTGTATGATTCCGGATGATATTCAGGCTGCTGGTAAGGCCGCTTCTCATCTTCACACGATTTCCCGATCTCCTGAAGTCGATATCGAAAAGCGAATGCATGCGCTCGGCCGGTATGCCTTTGCCGGTATCCTGTATTTTCACATAGATATTATCTTCATCGGAGGCCGTTTTGATTGTCACTTTTCCGCTTTTTTCAATTGCCTGCATAGCATTTTTGAGAAGATTCAGGAATACATGATTTATCTGGCTGGGATAGCACATTATACGGGGAAGCCCTCCATACTTTTTTTCGATCTCGATTCGTCCATCCGATTCATGGCTTAAAAGTCTCATGGCGCTCTCGATACCGTCATGAATATCAACATACTGGCATTCAGCCTGATCCAGTTTGGAAAAGCTGACCAGGCTTTTTACGACCGCGGTAATTCGATCCAGTGCTTTGGCGGAGATATCCAGATTATCCTTGAGTATTCGGCCGTAGCGGGGCAGCTTTCCATTGTCAGCTAATTCTTTAATATCTTTATTCTTTAAAAATTCCTCTTCTATTTTATCCCAGCTTCTTCTGGAATTGTCCAGCCCGCTTTTAATCACTCCCGCAGGATTGTTTATTTCATGAGCTACCCCGGACACGAAGTTTGTCAGGCAGGACAGACGCGTGGCAGTCACCAGGCTGCCCCTTGAATCTCTAAGCTCATCCAGCTCATCAACCAGCTCATCGTATTTGCTTTTCAGATCTGCACAGGGACCGTCGCGAGATTCAATACCGCAATTATCAGCCGAATCCATCGGAAATTCTATGCCGATTCGTTTGACCAGGCAACTATCATCTATCTCATGCGGATTAAATACCAGCTCTTCACGCCTTTCAACAACATTCTCAATATCTTTACGCCTGATCTCCCAGATAAAGCCCGGATTTTGACGGCGTTCCGATAATATTTCGAACTGATTATTTGCATAACGCAGGGTTGCCGCGAATTCTGCCTTATCAGGATTATCATCATACAGCGATAAGCCTATGTTATATCGTCCGAACATTTTCCCTGCAAGTTCAAGTTCACGCGCGTACAGGGGCGAAAGGCTCAGGCTCTCGAGTACACGATTGCAGACATCTATGTATTTGTTAAGTATGTTTTTATCAATAATCTCGGCACACCTCGCTCTAATTTTATTTCCTATTTTATTTGGATAAGATCAGGACTGAAACGATTCAGAAAATCGAAATAATTGGATAGTATTAAGGGCAATGTGGCAAAGATTGTCGAAACCGAAAAATTCGATACACGTCATTTTCAATGAGTCCCCCCAAAGGCTAGGACGAGCGTGGGAATCTCCGCAATTGCCTTGAGAATAAACGCGGAGATCACCACCTCGCTGCGCTCCTCGTGATGACGAATTTCGACGCTCTCAGGTTTATCTAAGCTTCTTCAGAAGTGAGACTTTTGCTCTGGCTGGAATCCGCCGAACATTTTCTTCAATTGCGGAAAGCGATGTCTTCCCACAAGATACGACCTGTGGACTTTGGCCCCCAGCTTCTTCTTGAATATATCCAGACTCTTGCTGCCAAGCTGTCCACCCATATTGTATTCCTTGACGCCTGCCGCGATTAGAAATCTGATAATTTCCGACTGGACAAAATCCGCCGGACGCATCTTCTGATACTCATAATCCATCCCGGCCGCAAATGCCCCCGCCGTATTTCTGTAATAACAGAAGATCGCAGCGGCCACCGGCCGGCCTTCGAGATATGCAACCATGATCTTTGTTTTG
>WJIM01000132.1 GCA_014730285.1 Candidatus Zixiibacteriota bacterium | reverse complement strand
GAGTTTATACAGGTGAGGGAAATCGGGATCTCAATTTTCTCGGCAAAAAGATAGTGGTGATATCTGAAAGCGGCCCGGATGAGACAATCATTGACTGCCAGGGATCGCAATACGATCGACACCGGGGATTTACTTTTAATAACGGTGAGGACTCGACATCAGAGCTGACAGGTTTCATGATTATAAACGGCTATGGGCCCTATTCTCACGAACGCTACGAGGGCGGCGCCATCATGTGTGATTCTTCATCTCCACTGATCAAGGAATGCATTTTTGCAAATAACACGGGCGATTATCAGGGTGGGGCTGTGAGCATTTTCAAGTCGCATCCCAAATTCGTAAATTGTACTTTTTATGGTAACAGTGCGGCCTATGGGGGAGGAGTATATTCGAGGTACTCCGATCCCAGCCTTGAAAACTGTATTATAGCATTCTCGGAATCCGGATCGGCTGTGCACGGCCTGGCTTATTTAGAATGCTGTAATCTATACGGAAATGCCGGAGGGGATTGGGTACACTCAATCAGCAGTCAGGAGGATCTCGAGGGAAATATCTCTTTGGATCCGCTTTTCTGCAATCCTTCCCTGCTTAATTTTGGATTGCTGCTGGAATCTCCATGTAATACATATAATTCCGAAATCTGCGGCCTTTATGGCGCTCTCAATGTCTGCAGCATTGATGATCTTCCGGCAGTAGTTTCAATATCTTTCGGGCCAAATGCAAACGGAAATATTGTTCTCGACGTGCCTCTGGAATTTCATTGGGAGTATGTAGATACAGCAGAGCAAACTCAATATTCTTATGAAATTGAAGTGGGGATAGATACTGACTGGTCGATTGCGGAAATGTGGACCAGCGGCGAGGTGATCAGCGACACGGGCTTTGCTGTCTATGCCGGGAATCCTCTGGATGATTTGACGAGATATTACCTCAGGATCAGAGTAAACAACGGAACGAGCTGGGGCGGCTGGTTCGAGTCGGATTTTCTCACTCATTTCGGAAATCTTATCTATGTGCCTTCAATGCTGCCGACGATTCAGGATGGTATCGACGCCGCTCTTGAGGGCGATACTATTTATGTGGAAGACGGGATCTACACCGGTATCGGAAACAGGGATCTTAACTTTTTAGGCAAAAGCATATCTGTAATATCCGTTAATGGTCCTCAGGACTGCATCATAGACTGCGAGGGATCCCCATCCCAACCCCATCGGGGATTTGTATTCGTTAACGGAGAAGACTCGACTTCCCACTTAAAAGGGCTTACAATCCGCAATGGTTACGGACCTCATTCGCATGGTCATTTCGAAGGCGGAGCCATATTGATTGATGAGTCCTCCCCTCTAATTAGGGAATGTGTTTTTGTAGATAATATTGGAGAATACCAGGGCGGGGCGCTTTGCTTATTTTACTCAGATGCAATAATCAGAAAATGCACATTTGTGGGCAACTCAGCCGGCTATGGCGCGGCGGTCTTTTCCAATTATTCGGATCCTATCCTGGAGAATTGCATCATTGCATATAATGGACAGGGCGGAGATGTGGTTTATGGTTCAGCGGCGCTGCAATGCTGCAATATTTATGGCAATCCCGGAGGAGACTGGGAAGGCTCAATTTATGATCAATATGGTCAGAACGGGAATATATCACTCGATCCGCTTTTCTGTGATCTGGCAAATGATGATTTTCATTTATCCCTCGGATCACCTTGCAGCCCATACGGCAATGATTCCTGCGGGCTGATTGGAGCATTGGCTCCCAACTGCAATCTGTTCGATGTCCCATTGGCGCTGAATATAAAATACGGTACTCCTCCCAGAAAGGATACAGTTTTTGCGCCGGAGCCGGAAATATTCTGGATGTATCTCGATACCGGTTCCACAGTTCAAAGCGCGTATGAGATAGAAGTGGGAATCGATGATGACTGGGACACGGCTGAAATATGGTCAAGCGGACAGGTGCAATCCAGCGACAGCCAGACAGTATATTCCGGCCTGCCGCTTCAGAATCATACACAATATTATCTAAGAATCAGGGTTAGTAATGGGACAGTCTGGGGATCATGGCGACATTCTGATTTCTATACGATCCTACAGCACAGCTTTAATGTGCCGGATGATTATCCCACTATCCAGGCGGCCATCGACTCCTCGATCAATGGCGATACTATTATAGTGGCAGATGGCATCTACCAGGGTGAAGGCAATCGCGATATTGATTTTAAGGGCAAAGAAATTCTGGTAATATCTGAGAATGGTCCGGAGCATACGGTTATCGACTGTGAAGGCTCACTCTCGGAACCTCACAGAGGATTTGTGTTCCTGAACAATGAGGACCACAATTCAATTCTGAGAGGTTTCACTATTAAAAACGGCTATGGGCCATACTCTCACTATCATAATGAGGGCGGAGCTATTCTTTGCGATCATGCCTCTCCCCTGATTCAGGAATGTGTCTTTGTAAATAATATAGCAGATTATCAGGGCGGTGCGGTATGTCTATTTTCCTCGCATGCTCGATTTATTAACTGCACCTTCGCGGCTAATTCGGCAAATTATGGCAGCGGACTTTATTCCAATAACTCGGATCCCATACTGGAAAACTGCATAATTGCCCATAATCTGGTAGGCTCAGGAGTCAGTGGCGAAGCTGATCTGTACTGCTGTAATGTTTATGGTAATGAAGGGGGCGATTGGAATGGATATATCGCAAGTCAATATGGACAATACGGAAATATTTCATCCAATCCGTATTTCTGCGATCTGAGCAGCGAGGATCTCAGCTTATCGCTGATCTCGCCCTGCGGACCTTATCTCAGTGATTCCTGCGGATTGATGGGAGCTCTGGGACCGGGCTGCGATTATGGGGTACCGATGGCAGTTAATATTGAATACGGCAGCCCTCCCGATAATGACACTGTTTTGGAAAGTGGGCCGATGATTTCATGGGAATATATTGATACTGCCGCAACCCAGCAAAGCTCTTTTGAAATTGAAATAGGCACTGATGACGATTGGAGCGCAGCCGAGATGTGGGCAACCGGAAGCATCCAATCGGCCGACAGCCAGATTGTTTACGGTGGATTGGCTCTCACGGACCGTACACAATATTACTTAAGAATTAGAGTCAATAACGGTACGTCCTGGGGAGCATGGCAACATTCCCGGTTCATAGCCATCCTGAAGCATACCTTTAATGTGCCTGATGATTTTGCCACTATCCAGGAGGCGGTTGATACCGCCATCAGTGGAGATACTATCATTGTTGCGGATGGTGTTTATACAGGAGATGGTAACCGAGATATCAATTTAAATGGCAGGAATCTTATACTTATTTCAGAGAATGGCCCGACCAGCACCATAATCGACTGCCAGGGAACTGAATCCGATCCGCACAGGGCATTCAATTTTATAAATGAAGAGGATTCTACCTGCGTCATCGATGGCTTCACCATACGCAATGGCCACGGCCTATATTCACATAATCATTATGAAGCCGGTGCAATACTTTGTGACAAGGCTTCACCTGTTATCAAAAACTGCATAATTGCGGATAACTACGGTGGTTACCAGGGTGGTGCACTGGTGTGTTTCTCGTCTGCGCCCAGGATGGAAAACTGCACATTTATAAGCAATGCGGCATCCTATGGCGGAGCGATATTTTCAAGATACGCAGATCCGATTCTGGAGAATTGTCTGATTGCTTTTGGAACCGAGGGAGAGGCAATCTATGGAGGGGCCGATTTAAGCTGCACAAATATCTATGGCAATTCCGAGGGAGACTGGACCGGCAACATTGTCGATCAGGCGGATCAGAACGGCAACCTCTCGGCCGATCCTTTGTTCTGTGATCTGGACTCCAGCAATTACTCCGTATCCTATTTATCTCCATGTGCACCGGAATACAATTCCTGTGGAGAACTAATCGGCGCAGTTGAAGTTGCCGATTGCGGGCCGGAAGCGGTAATTCTGATAGATCGCTCGGGCTCAATGTCGCTTGAGGATCCACAAGGCAGATCGCGTTTGAGCAGAGCCAAATCAATCGCGCATTATGAGCTGGATAAACTTCTCGAAAAAGATGATGAAAAATTCCCGCTCGAATATAAAGTGGCCATCATGTATTTCAATTCGGACGGCATAGTCCTGCATGAGGATTTCTCGACCGACTCTGCCGGCCTGCACACTGCCATCGATGCAATCCCCGGACCCAAACATGACACTCCCCTGGCCGCAGCCATGTGCCAGGCCGTCTGCAGCGTTGAAAACTGGGGGCCATTCCGGAGCACTGTTATTACTTTTACGGACGGCCTCGAGAACGAGAGCCAGAACTATGATATGTGCGGCCCCTGCAGCACATGTTCCGAATTCCAGGAGAGCGGATGGAATTATGACTGTCAGCTATTTGGAACGCCAGACAATTGTACCGAGTGGCAAATCTGCATAGGTTACGGCCTGGTTTCCAAATCGTATAATTATGCTCATTACTTCGGGGAAACGCTTGATCCCTTTGCGAAGGGAGCTTTGGAAGATCTGCCTGACTTTGAATTTATAAGATACACCGCTGAGGAAAGTGGAGGCCAATTCAGTTATCATTCCGATCTTGCTGCCGCCTGCGGCGATGCCAACAGCGACGGCGGCATAAATGTCAGCGATGCAGTTTTCATAATAAACCATGTATTCCTTGGCGGCCCGGCGCCTCAATATTTCGGTTCCGCCGACACAAACTGCGACGGAGATATAAATGTCAGTGATGCTGTCTTTTTGATAAACTATATCTTTATCGACGGGGCGTTTCCCTGCGATATTGACGAGGATGGTAATCCGGATTGCTGATATAGATAGAAGATCCAGGTGAAATCGCTTCCATTTGAGCATAATGCACCGGTTCAACTGGAAGATGATTAGTAAAATACAAAACAGTGGATTCAGTTATTAGAGGATAGAAGACAGGATTTCTCAAGTATCAGTGTATAGCAAGAAGTTTCGAAATTCATCTAATTGTCCCGGCATAGATTGCAAAGCCCCGGTTCCGGCCGGGGTATTTTTGGGGATTAAACCGCCATATTTTACCGTCAAAAATAACTGTATTGATTATATTAAGGCTACCCGTCAGCAGGGGGAGTTTGTTTATGTATCGTGAAATCGACGGCATCTTAACTTATGCCATTGTCTATGTGATCGGCATATAGGCGAACACGGTCTTGGCAATCTGGCTCTGTCGCCGACGAGGAGTGAGCATCGCCGCGGGAATAGCTCTGGGCTTCAGTTATGCCTTCGCTATGAACGCGGGTGCGCGGCTTATGTATGATATCCTCCACCACCGTGTTGATTTTCTCAACTATATCGATCCAAGTTATTACATGAAGCCGGGGCTGTGCGGTGGTCCCCTGGTATATCTTGCAATTGCGATGACTGGAGAGCTTCTGTTGGCTCGAGACAAATAAGCGATGTCAGATGTAGTCACATTAACTCTGCCCGTGCCGATGATCCTGGCCAAGGTTGCATGCTTCCTAAATGGGTGCTGCTATGGGGCACCGAGCGATCTACCATGGGCGAATACCTTTCCCGAAGGCGCCGATTACTATACAGCTCCGCCCGGAATTCCCCGCCACCCAACTCAGCTCTATGAAATCATAGTTCCTGTAATCATTCAAATCGTGTTTCTTGCACTTAACCGAGTGCGTTGGAAAGGTACTCTGATATTATGGTTTGTCATTCTCTATGGTATTGGCAGGCCACTGATGGAGTTTTTTAGGGCGTCAGAAAAGCGAGTACCGGTTGCAGGTCCACTTACGTCTACACAGGCTATACGTTTGGCAGCAGCTCTGGATGCGGGAGCAGCTTTAGTAATTGCAGCAAATCGGCGAAAGACCGGGCAACAAGGGACTCTGATAGGGATCTGTCATCCAGGAGCTGGACTGTAGCGAAAGAATGCGCCTGATTTGTGTAACATAAAAAGTACTCGTCACCCGAATTTTCCCAATACACAATTAGCTTCGGCAATTAATTTGCACGCAGGTAATTGTCTTTCTTCGGCTTCAGTAGTTGTCTCATCGTTTAGTCAAATCGCAAAGATTATAGCCACTATAGTTTGGGGAGAGTGATATCGGGGGCGCCTTTTAGACAGTATCAAACGCGAATAGGATCTTCGTACCGCAATGAATCGCTATTAGCGACAGTCCTTCCTTCGGAATAAGTCAAATATTCCGAAGCATCCCGCCAGCGGTACCTATCACCGGTAAATCTCCATCAGGCGTTTTTCGGCGTCGCCGCTGCCGATTAGCACCATTTCATCATCGGCGTCAAGAATCACCGAAGGCCCGGGATTGATACGTAAATCGCCGTCTTTGCTGATAGCTATGACG
>WJIM01000131.1 GCA_014730285.1 Candidatus Zixiibacteriota bacterium | reverse complement strand
TCCCGAAGCCAAAATGTATTCATTTACTTCCTTTATCTCGTCCAGGCCCTTTTTGGCAATCTCGTACTTGCCCAGAAGCTCTTCACATTTAGTAAAGGTCTGATCAAAATCGCCGCGGGGGATATCCAGGAATCTCTCTATCCGCGAGATTTGCTCCGGCTCAAGATTCAAGCCTTTGATTTCATCCCCGGACTTATCCACCCGTCCCGGGCCAAGCTCAGCGATCACCGCCTCTCTGCCCTGCTTATCCAGCTTATCCAGCACGCGGAACATTCCGGCGGCCGTATCCTCATCAAGGCCGACATACTCCGCCAGACCATTTAAAATCCTGCGGTTGGAATAACGCACGGTGAATTTTTCAATGCCAAGCGCCTTCATGGTTTCGACCATCACGATTATTATCTCAGCGTCGGTGGCAGGCAATGTTGAACCCACTATATCCAGGTCAAATTGTAGAAATTCTCGGAATCGTCCCGGATCAGGTTTGTCGGTCCTCCATACCGGCGCAACCTGATAACGTCTGAAGGGACGCGGCAGATGCGGCTGGGATGCGACATAGCGGGCCAGGGGCGCGGTAAGGTCGAAACGCAGGCCCATGTGCGTTTCCTCCGGACCCTCGAAATTGAATATCTGCGAGGCTCCCTCCTCACCGTAATCCGCACCCAGAAGAGTCTCGATATATTCCAGCGCCGGGGTTTGCAACGGCTGATAGCCGTAACGCTCAAAAACCGCCTGGATTTTTGCGATCATTTCTCTGCGTGCAATCTCATCCTCAGCCGGATAATCCTTAAATCCCTTTAGGAGTTGCGGTTTTATTTTTTTGGATTTTTTCTTCTTCTTGCTCATGTCTGCTATTTTTCTAAGTTGTTCTCCCGCAGATAAGATAAGCCGGTCGCAATGACTTTCTGCACCTGCATTTTGTTAGATGCCAATATAGAAATTATTGGTTTTGAGGCAAGCATTTTAGCCCCGGGGCTTTTAAACATGGTACTTTATCAAATAAACAAAGCTGTGCAGCACAATTGCATCAATGCAATGTTATTTTTCGATGAAGATTGCAATTGTGCAATTATGCAGTTGCCATCCGGCACCGCCGATTATAACCGCCAATGGTTAAGCAGTTGTAATTCAATAATATACATCACAATAAAAATTCAATACAATTATAGGCACGACTTATGCATATATGATTACATAAGATGTGATATTAGTTCCGAAACCTGAAATGCAAACGGAGGATATATGATTTTAGCAATTTCATCCCAGGGGCCAACTCTTGAGAGCGCAGTTGATCCAAGATTCGGACGCGCTCCATACTTCATAATTTACAACACCGAGACTGAAGAATTTGAGACGATTAACAATTCGGAAAATGTTAATGCTATGGGCGGTGCGGGTGTGCAGGCCTCGCAGTCGGTGGTCTCGCATAAACCGGATGTTGTAATTTCGGGCAATTTCGGGCCAAAGGCATTTCAAGTTCTTAACGGTTCCGGAGCCAGAACCGCCCTCTGGGCAAACGGCAAAGTTTCCGAGGCAATCGAACTTGCAAAAACAAATCAACTGGAATATACACAGAGCGCCAATGTTAAGGGACATTGGCAATAGAATCGATAAATCGCTAATCTTTTAAGCAAAGGAGTATAAAATGCCAGGTGGAGACAGAACCGGTCCTCTCGGATTAGGACCAAGAACCGGACGTGCCGCGGGATATTGCAGCGGATATCCGGTACCGGGGTACGCTAATAACCGCTTCGGTCGCGGCGGATTCGGACGCGGACGAGGATTCGGCGGCGGCCGTGGATTCGGTATGGGATATGGCCGCGGATGGCGTCACAGGAATTTTGCCTACGGCGCTCATGATGTCGATTATCCCTACGATCCCGCCTACGATGATGCCCCGGTAAGACGTGCAGGCAGCAGGGAGGTCAGAAAAGACGAGCTGCGCTACCTGAAGCGCGAAGCCAGGGATTTGAGCAAAACTCTCGATGAGATTAATGGGCGAATCAAGGATATGGAAGAGAACAAGGAAGCCTGATCCGGATAATTTTTTTCGGCCGGCCGGAAAGGAATTAAATTGATAAAGATATCTGTCGCCAGCGGTAAGGGCGGCACCGGAAAGACAACCATTGCAACAAATCTTGCGGCAGCCCTGAGCAAAAAGGGCAAGGATGTGGTCTATCTCGACTGCGATGTTGAGGAGCCCAACGGCCGCATTTTTCTCAAACCGCTGATCAGTAATATATCCCGGGTTAGCGTGCTGGTGCCAAGAATAGATCTGGATAAATGTACCTTTTGCGGAGAATGCGCTGAGACATGCGAGTTCAATGCCCTGGCGGTTTTGGAAGATAATGTCATGGTCTTCGACTCCCTCTGCCATAACTGCGGGGGGTGCTATCACATCTGCCCGGAGAATGCAATCAAAGAAGTGCCTCGTGATATTGGTGAAATTCAAAGCGGCTCTTCCAACGGCCTCAAGTTCATGGAGGGCCAGCTTACTATCGGAGAAGCCCAGGCGCCTCCGGTGACAAAACAGCTTAAGAAGGATATGCCCCCCGCAGAAATTACGATAATCGATGCTCCTCCCGGGACCTCATGCCCGGTCATAGAGGCGGTCGGCGATACAGATTATTTGATCCTCGTGTCCGAACCCACACCATTCGGTCTAAATGATCTTAAGCTGGCAGTAGGTATGGCGCGCGAGCTGAAACTTCCCTTTGGAGTCGTGATTAACCGATCCGACCTGGGGGATGACCTGACAATTGACTATTGCCGTAAAGAGGATATCGAAATTCTTCTTCAAATACCTTTCGACCACAAGATCGCGAAGGCATATTCGGAAGGCAGGATGGCAAGCGACATTAGCCCGATTTACAGGGAAAACCTCTACGAACTTTATGAAAACATTGCTGGCAGGATAAAACAATGAATGAGTTGGTTATCATTAGCGGAAAGGGCGGCACTGGCAAAACCAGCCTGGTAGGCTCGCTTGCGGCGCTTGCAGAAAACAAGGTTATGGTCGACTGTGATGTTGACGCCGCCGATCTCCACCTGATTATGGATAGCAAGCTTTTGGAAAGCCATGAATTCGTCGGCGGAAAAAAGGCCGAGATCATTCAGAAAAGATGCACCTCATGTGCTGTCTGTCTGGATTATTGCCGTTTTGATGCGATCTCCGAAAAAAACGAAAAGTTTGAAATCGATTCACTTTCCTGTGAAGGCTGCGGCATCTGCAGGCATTTTTGCCCCGAAGATGCTATTGACTTCAAGCCGGTGGTATGCGGTCACTGGTTCATTTCTGATACAAATCATGGCCCCCTCGTGCATGCGCGTCTCGGCATAGCACAGTCAAACTCGGGACGTCTGGTATCACATCTGAGAAAAAAGGCCCGAGAAATTGCAGATAAATCCGGTCATGAAATGATCATCACCGATGGTCCTCCCGGGATTGGATGCCCGGTGATCGCATCCATCACCGGTTCGGATTATGTCATCATCGTAACCGAACCATCGCTCTCAGCGTTCGGAGATATGCAGCGCGTACATGAACTGATACAGCATTTCAATATCTCCTGTGGAGCAATAATAAACAAGTATGATATCAACTCCCATATGACAGAAGGCATCGAGGCCTTTGCCGAAGAAAACGGGATTACCGTTCTGGGAAAAATGCCTTTTGACAAAGAGATGGTAGCCGCGCAGGTTGCGGGTAAGAGCATTATAGACTTCAAAAACAGCGGCCTCTCGAAATCTATTATGGATATCTGGAAACGATTGCAGGCCGATTTGAAAAGAGTAGAAGCAAAGAAAATCGATTTGAAAGTTCTGTAATATGTATGTCTACGGCCCGGTTCCTTCACGAAGACTGGGGCGCTCATTGGGAGTAAGTCCCATCCCCTCCAAAACTTGCTCCTATTCCTGCGTATACTGCCAGCTCGGGAGGACCACATCTCTCGAAGCAGTAAGAAAAAGTTGTTTTCCGAAAGAAAATATCCTGAAGGAAATCCTTCAAAAAGTTTTGTCCTCCGAAGCGGATTTCATAACATTTGTCGGGGATGGTGAGCCGACTTTGAATGCCGACCTGGGGTGGCTTATCAGGCAGACTAAAAAAGAAACCAGACTTCCGATTGCTGTGATTACCAATGGCTCGTTACTCTTTAAGAAAGATGTGCGCGATGATTTGCTTTCGGCCGACGTGGTTCTGCCGACTCTGGATGCCGGTGATCAGGAGACATTCAAGAGAATAAATCGGCCCCATAAAAACATAGATTTTGATATCATGCTTCAGGGTCAGATCGATTTTCGCAAAGAATTCAGCGGAAAGATATGGCTTGAGGTCATGCTGGTGAAAGGATTGAACGATTCAATAGAGCAATTAAAGAGAATTAAAGTGGCGGTAGATAAAATAGATCCTGATCGAATCTACATAAGCGTACCAATCCGTCCCCCTGCCGAAAAATGGGCGGAGATTCCCGCTCCCGAATCGATCCTTGAGGCACAGGAGATATTGCAGGGTTCAACCTCACTTAATATGCTGGAATCCGGTGAATTCGGAATCGAGGAATTTTCAGATACAAAGCAGGCCATACTGGAAATAGGATCGCGGCACCCGCTTAGAAAATCGCAGGCTTATGAGATCGAGAAGAGGCTTTCGGAAACCGGGATTGTCGACAGCATGATTTCCGATGGAGAATTATTCGAAATGGAATACAATAACGAAACCTACCTGATGCCCTCTCATCTGAAGCACCATAAGAATCGCTAATTATATTCATTCTGAGGGATTCCCGCCAAAGGCGAGGACGACCGAAGAATTTCTCACGATTTAATTGGGTTCTTCGTCCGTCAAAAGCCGGATCCAAGACTTCGCTCAGAATAACTTAACAGCAAAAATACTCAGATGGAAAGATTAATGCAACGCCGTTATCGGCTCTGGCAACGCATCTGTGGTATCCACACCCTTAGCCAGATTTTGCGCTGCCGGCTTTAGCGATTTGTGACAGGTAGAGCAATGTGCCAGATTCGGCTTGTTCTGCTTGATTTCCTCTTTTTTATGACACTCAATACAATTCTCATGCATAGCGCTGCGATAGGGACTGGCCTTTGCCAGTTGCAGCCGGGCATAGGATTTTGGTTCAGTGATCTTCATATCCTCTTTATGGCATTCAGTACAGGCCTTTGCATCAGAGGCCATATTCGGAATTGCCGGATTGTGGCATTCCGCGCAGGAATGATTTTTTGGATGTATGCCGTTTAGATTTTCCTTTTCCGCCACCAGCTTCATATGCCTGAAATGATCGAAGATATCGGCTGAATCCAGCATGTTCCAATGACAGCGGTAACACGGAGTTGCGTTATCGCGCGGCATTGCGATATGATGGCATTTCCGGCAGGACTGCTCTTTTCCCAGACGATTCTGATGATCCACATGGGGAAACTCTGTAACAACGCCGTCCCTGTTTCCATCAATCAGCAAAACCTTGCGCATCTGATCCATGCCGATAGCAGGCTTGATCTTGCCGTCAGTGATATCATCCCCTTTAAAGGGCGGATAGAACAATAGCCAGGCCAGCGGAATGGCAATAACCGCAATCAGAGTTACCCTCTGTAAACCGCTCATCAGGACAGTATTCCATACATGCGAAAGCTTGTCGAAGGCATACGTGAAGACATCCGCCTTCTCCAATTGCCGCCTGCGGCTCTCGATAAAAATCGGAAACTGCTCCGATATAAACATGAAGACCAATGCCGCGGCCGCAATAACTCCCAGGCTAAGCCCCCACTCAGCCAGCGATGGAAAATAGGGATTCGCGGTGTCATGGAAATAACCGAAGATACCCACATTCAGACGATTCAACACCAGCCCGAACGAGGCCAGAAAAGCCGCCGTGCCGAGGCCCGCGGGTGAACGCCGCACCTGCGGTATGGCGATCAGTATAATCGGCAAAAGCGCCGTTACGAGAATCTCGAATATAAACAGCCAGCTCTCCCAGGAGCCGTTAAAGAGCAAAGCCAGTTCTCCGGCACGTGCCAGATCAACAAATTTCAGAATTAAATAGACTCCCAGTATTGACGAGGCAATTGTCCCTACCAGGGCCAGATTTTTCAACTGAGGAGTGGCGAAAAACTCCGAGCCGTTGGATTTGATTCCAGAATCCATCCTGAGGCCATAGATCGGATCCGGGTCATAAAGACGAGCATAAACAATTCTCACGAATATTATGAACATCAGCCCCGACGCCATAGCCGAGATTATAAAGAATAGCGGCAGCCATGAGGAATACCAGAGGGCATGCAGACGAATCGGTGTTACCAGAAATAGCGATCCCAGTGAGGAGTGATGCAGACTGGAAAGCGTTATTCCGAATACCACTACACCGAATGCTATCCTGTGCAGCCAGTGCGATATCTTTTCCAGGCCGAACCGCTTCAGAATCGTTGGGCTTAACTCAATAGTCGTAACCGTAAAATAAATCATCACGCACCAGAACACCTCGAACAGAAACGAGTGCTCATTCCACATAACTACCGGATGCCAGAAGCGATGCGGAAGTCCTATATCGAAAAGAAGCGC
>WJIM01000130.1 GCA_014730285.1 Candidatus Zixiibacteriota bacterium | reverse complement strand
TTTCCAAGCATAAGATCAAACCGAGATTAGACTTGCAAATTCCCGCTAAAATCACTAAATTGCCGGGTAAAAGGGGATGTTTTCTGCCCCTGTATGTTCAATTATAAATTGACGTAACATTTATATTGGATAAATTACATCTATTATATATTCGAAAATGATATCTGAAAGGAGTCAGTTGTGGGAACCTTTGAGGACATAAAAAAACATCTCGGAAAAGAAGAATCCCTTCTGGATTATAAATGCAAGGGTATACCGAAAGAACGCCTGCATCTGCCGGGCCCGGACTTTATCGACCGTGTGGTATATCATTCCGACCGTCCGGTGAATGTATTGAAGAATCTGGCCTGGATTTTCGGGCGTGGCCGTCTGGCCGGAACCGGATATCTCTCGATTCTTCCGGTCGATCAGGGCATAGAACATTCAGGCGGAGCATCATTTGCACCCAACATAGATTATTTCGACCCCGAAAATATTATTCAGTTGGCGATAGAGGGCGGATGTAACGGCGTGGCCTCAACATTCGGAGTCCTCGGTTCCATGGCCAGAAAATACGCCCACAAAATACCCTTTATTCTCAAGATTAATCATAATGAGATGCTGACCTATCCCAATAACTACGACCAGGTGCCGTTTACGAATATCGAGCGGGCCTACGATCTCGGGGCGGCCGGTATCGGGGCTACCATTTATTTTGGAGCACAGGAATCTATGCGTCAGCTCCAGGAGGTCTCTGAGCTGTTTAGCCAGGCCCATGACCTCGGCATGTTCACCGTACTCTGGGCCTATCTTAGAAACCCCGAATTCAAAGCCGACAAGGATTATCATACCGCCTCAGACCTGACCGGGCAGGCTAATCATATCGGAGTGACAATTGAGGCCGATATTATCAAGCAGAAGCAAGCCACGACCAACGGCGGCTACAGGGCGATCAACTTCGGCAAGACTCATGATCTGGTTTATGATGAGCTTACCAGCGATAATCCAATCGATCTCTGCCGCTATCAGATTGCCAACTGCTACATGGGACGTATCGGTATGATTAACTCAGGCGGCGCCTCCGGTAAAAATGATCTGGCCCAGGCGGTCAGAACTGCGGTCATTAACAAGCGCGCCGGCGGTACCGGAATGATTTCCGGCCGGAAATCATTCCAGAAACCCCGGGAGAAAGGCATTGAGCTTCTAAATGCAATTCAGGATGTCTATCTCTGTGAGGATGTTTCCATAGCTTAAAACGAGCATATCATCGATTTTTATATTGGCGGCCCTGTAACAACGGCCGCCTTTTTATATGCAATCGCTCATCACCCTATATAGAAAATTGCTTAGTATACTAAACATCACAGCTAAAAATTTCGTCTCTACTGCCGATATTTCTAATGATAAAGCGATTCGTCTTAAAATGATGAGCGCTGAGGAAGCAGAGATCTGGGATTTTGGGATAAACAGCCGCTTTTTTGATTGGCAAGCTCAACGAGTATCATGCACTAAGAGAATGCTATCGGTTCAATCAAACCCCGGATTTAATATTCTAAGAAACAAGAGATAATTTAAGGCATCTCTATGGAAAAAAGAGAAATCATGAATGAAGAGGTATCAGGAATCCCGAACAGCTTTGTGGAAAAAAATCAGTTCAACATTCTCCTCGTCGAAAATGACGAAAATGATTTCCTGCAGGTTTGGAATCTAATTTCAGAGGTCGGTGATGAAAAATACCAGCTTAAAGACGCTTCCGGCTTCAACGCGGGATTGGAATCCCTGAAATCGGATCAATTTGACCTGTGTGTTGTATTCTATGATTTGGATGACAAAAATGGCTCAGATCTTCTCCTCAAGGCAAGAAAAAGCGGGATCGAGATTCCATTTATATTAATTGTAGATGATCGGAATCAGATTTTATCTCAAATCTCTCCCGAAGAAAATGCCGAAATTATTCTCAAAAGTCAGTTGAATGCTGTTGTACTGGAAAAGTCGCTTCGGCACGCTATCGATAAATTCAACTCGGAAAGACAATTAAGCGCCAGCCGGGAGCTCTACCGCACTGTGGTGGAAAATGCCATAATGCCTATTATGATAAGCCGTGACGGCAGGTTGCTCTTTGTCAACCAGAGCACGGAAAAGCTCTCGGGATATACCCGCCAGGAACTTTTATCCAAACCGTTTACAGAGTTTATTCATCCCGAAGACAGGGATATGATCATGAAATATCATCTGGATCGCATTGCTGGTAAAGAGGTTCCGGGTGAATACAATTTCAGGATAGTCGAAAAATCGGGACAGACCAGATGGGTTGAAAATAAATCGGTTCTGATAGAGTGGGAGGACAAGCCCGCTACGCTCAATTTCCTGACCGACATAACTGAACGCAAAAATGCCCAGGAAGAGCTGGCCAATATGCGGGCCCTTTTGCAGGCGGCGATAGAACAAACTCCGGCCGGAATTGTAATTGCCGAGGCTCCCGATGTAAAAATCAAACTCGCCAATTCAGCCGCCCTGGAAATTCAGGGTGAAAAAGTTGATAAACTGACCAATGTTTCCGTGCAAGATACTTTCCGGAACTGGAATGCCTTTTATCCTGACGGCAGGCCGTACGATCCCCACGATCTGCCTCTGTCGAAAGCGGTTTTGAAGGGCGAGACATCAAAGAATGTCGATGTTATTATACGCCGGGATGATGGTGAGGAAAGATGGATTTACGGCAATGCCGCCCCTGTCAGAAATGCAAAAGGCGAGATAATCGCCGGCGTTGTTGTTTTTCCCGATGTTACCGATATCAAAAAATCCGAGGCCGATATCCGTGAAAGCGAAGCAAAGTACCGCACCCTTTTCGATACCGCCAGCGATGCCATATTCATTATGAAAAGGGACCGCTTCATTGACTGCAATGCGGAAACATTGAGGATATTCGGATGTACCCGCGATCAGATTCTCAATTGCTCTCCCTTTGAATTTTCACCGGAATATCAGCCTGACGGGAGGTTATCCAAATCCAAAGGAAAGGGAAAAATAGAAGCCGTACTCGACGGAAAACCCCAGTCCTTTGAATGGCTTCATACGCGCTACGATGGCACTCCCTTTGAAGCCGAGATCAACCTCGGCAGAATGGACATCGGGAAAGACGATTACATCCTGGCAATCGTACGCGATATCACCGAACGCAAGAAATCCGAAAAAAAGCTTCGTGAAAGTGAAGAGAAATTCCGCAATATCTACAACAATGCCCAGATCGGACTATTCCGTACCCGCATCGAAGATGGTATGGTTCTGGAATGTAATGACAGGTTTGCCGATATTATGGGATATACCTCTGCCGAGGAATGCATGATCGATTTTGTCACCCAGGAGCATTATGTCGATCCCGGTACCAGAGAGCGGATGATCGAAGAAATCATACAAACCAGCGAGGTTCGTAATTTTGAGGCGCGCTTAAGATGCACTGACGGCAAAATCAGATGGGTGCGGTATTCCGCCTGCATGTACGAGGATAAAGGCTACATCGAGGGCGTAGCGGCCGACATTACCCAGGAGAAGATGGCTTACGAAATGCTGCGGCTTTCCAATCAGCGTGTGGTCAATATTCTGGCCAGTATCAGCGACGGTTTCTTTACCCTCGATGAGGAATTGACAATAACATATTTTAATAAAGCGGCGGAAAAGAATTTCGAATGCAAAGGTTCGGAAATTATCGGCTATGAATTCTTCGAGGCCTTTCCTGGATTTAAAGGCACCACCGCCGAGGTAAAATTAAAACGTGTTTTAACCGAGAAAAGACCTTTTTCTTTCGAAGTTCAAAGAAACACCAATACACCGGCGCAATGGTTCGAATTTCGCGCTTATCCCGCCGAGGAGGGAATCTCGGTATACTTCCAGGATATTACCGAAAGAAAACATTACGAGCATATCCTGCAGGAGAAGGAACATAAACTCCGTTCAATTCTTCGGGCGGCCGGGGAAGCCATAATCGTGGTCGACCGCGAAGGCAAGATCGATTCTCACAATCCGGTTGCGAAAGTGGTATTTGGTTTCAGCCGGAAAGAACTTAACGGCGAAAACATTACCACTATTATTCCCGAATTTCCTTATCAGATCGGCGCGAATCTCACTAACATCAACAAAAACAGGGATGAAAGCATCGCAGCGCTGGAGATGAACGGTTTACGTGCCAATGGTGAATCATTCCCGCTCAAGATTACCGTGCGAGAGATGGCGCTTGACGGTCAGAACTGGTATACGATTGTTGCCCGCGATATGACAAAGGACTTGCATAATATGCAGAAACTCATGGAGATGGATAAATTTTCGGCAATCGGCACGCTGGCCGGGGGTGTTGCCCATGAATTCAAAAATTACCTGGCCGGAATAATCGGAAATGCCAGCTTCGCATTGCAGTACATCGATAGCGAAGACGGCCTGGCAACTGCCCGGGATACGTTAAAACAGGTTATAGAAATCGGGGAAAACGCCAATCGAATCGCGCTCTCCCTGCTGACTTACTCGCGCGATAACACCCATCGGGGATCTTACGTCAAAATAAACAGACTGATTGACGATATGCTTAAGATGATTCGCAAAGAGGCTGCATCTTTCAATATTAATATCTCTACAAAATACGATAATCTGCCTGATCTTCTTATTCCTCCCGGCGATTTTCAGCAGATGATGCTTAATTTGGTGCTAAATGCCAGAGAAGCGATTGGAAGGGATGGCGAGATTAGCATTTCTACGGCGTTGAAAGGCTCTGACGTAGAAATCACAATTGAAGATTCGGGACGGGGAATTCCACAGGATGAGCTTAAGCGCATATTCGATCCTTTCTATTCCACCAAGGGCGTATGGGGTAATTCCGGCGCCAGCGGCACCGGCCTGGGCTTGTCTATCAGCAAGAATATTGCTCTTAAACTGGGCGGCGATATCAAGGTGGAATCTGTGGTGGGAAAAGGCTCAACATTTGCTATCAGGATACCCGTTTCAAACTCCGGCAGCGGTGAATCAGGCATAAATCATATCAGTAAAACCACAAGATTGGTCTTACTATCTTCGCATGCGGAAATAATCGAACACATGAAAAAGGCCTCTGAATTCAACAGATGGGTTTTTTCGGAATTTGAAAGTATCAGTGAGATCGAGCCGGACAAAATGCGCGACACCCTTTTTGTGCTGGATGCCGAATATCCGGGAATGGGAGAATTGTTCCGAATTGCCGAATACCTGCGAAAAAACAAACTGAGATTTATTATAATAAATACCGGCCAGGCTTCCGAATCCCAGCTTCAGGGACTTTTTGATAACGCTGAGAAGGTCTATCAGGAGCTCCCTCGAGGACCGAAGGAAATCCTGTCAAAAGTATAAGCTTCTTCTCTTTTATCTCACTAAAGCGATTGTAAGCAAAAGCCCCTCCTTCTCGGGAGGGGCTTCTTTTATCGAAAATCTCTCTATATCCCAATCAGCCGCAGCCCGAACATCCGCCCTCGCTGCAATCTTCGCTGCCGATCTTTATCATATATCCGCTTTGACCCATCGGATTGGTTACAAAATCAACATTGATATCACCGAATTTACCGAGATGTTCCTTTAAACGGGGATCGATATAGACATTGATTCCGTTAGATTCCAGTTTCGTCAAATTATCTGTAGACTCATCCAGAGCCATGCCCAACTGGGGACCGCTTCAACCAGCGCCCATATAGTACAGAATCAGATTCTTTCCCTGTGCCTTGGGCGACTCCATCGCTTTTGTCAGCTCGCTGGAAGCCTTGTCGGTTATGTTCAGCATGTGGAATTCACCTTCCTCGTTTTTCTAAAAAAGTGTGATATTTTTTTCACATTCTAATATGATCTTTATACTTATCCTGATACGCACATTTTCAACACCAAATTTGTAACTAAACCGCTAATGCTGTCTTAAAAAGGCGTATCCTGGACGCAATTTACATTTTCGTTCTGGAAAAACAAGCCTTTTCCGGCAAAAGTTTCCGGGACATACTGATAAAACGCCCGAAATTTCGATATTGCAGCAAATTCTGGTGATATTTCTCAGAATTCCTTGAACAGCCTTGCCAACGGATGTCCCGGCGCCTGCAAATCAAGATCGAGAAAATAGCCGAATGGTGTCTGACTGACTTCATACCCGGATTCGGCCAGCCGTTTCTCGGCGCTGTCGAACATTTTGGCGGTTAAATCAGGGGCGGCCTTCGATTCCGAGAGATGTGCAAATGAATGCAGGATTATTGTGTTGGTTTCATTTTTTCGAGCCGCCCATTTAAGATTCTTTACCAGCTTTGTTTCAACATATCCGGCATTATCCTCATCCTTCTGCTCCAGATGAATAAATCCCACCATAGCGCTGTCGAACTCATTGCCCTCCGTGATTTCAGGAGCATCCTCCAGCGTTTTCATACGCGGCTGATATGCGAATTTCTCGCAGAAAATCATAAGCAGTTTCATGACAAAAATCCTTTGCATTGACAGAATACAGAAAATCCAAAGTAAATAAAATACTGCTGAATGTCCAGTGGAAGCAGACGATTCCCACAAAGTGATTGCATTAGACGCGGCAATCTCCTATTTTTTGAATATCATGATAAAATATCCCCGTCAGAAAAAGCGCGGAAGATTTGGCCGGCTCAAAGGGATTCGTCTGCCCCGCAAAAAGAAATTCGAGCCGCGTATTAAAACCCGCTCGGGGGTGCAGGTGCGTTCGCAGCTCGAGAAAAAATGCGCAGATTTTCTTCATGACAACGGCATCGAGTTCAGATACGAGCCGTTGATGCTTCTGGGGGGACGGCAGTTTCGTCCCGATTTCTTCCTGCCGGAGCACAACCTTTTTCTGGAGATCTGCGGCTACAACCACATGCCATTCTACCGAGACCGCTTAGTTAAGAAAAAGGATGTCTACCGCAGCAACGGCCTGAAGGTATATTTCATCGAATGCAGTAAAAGCAGCGAGCTGGACAAGTATCTGCGGGAGCTGGGGGAGTTTTTGCATGAAGATCAGAATGTCATTTTATAATTAAGAACTACATCTGGGAATTGAGCAAATAACAAATTCTTTAAAAATACATTGTAACCTTTCTCCTTTAACCGTGTCCTGAGGGATGATGGACGGTCAATCGAATCAATTCTGGCAGCTTCTGAAACCGTTGCACGAAAAAGCCCGGGCTTTTTGCCGCAGGCTGACGGCGAATCGTGATGAGGGTGATGATCTATATCAGGATTCTCTGGTATGCGCACTCTCCGGCTTTAAAAAGCTGAGGAATACGGGAGCATTTAAGAGCTGGCTTTACAGAATCATCGTCAACCAGTACAAAAACCGAATTCGAAGTGGTTTGCCGATGCGTTCAAAACCTTTGCATGAGAACTCGGCGCTGGTTAGCGCACATGATGATTCCGGCTTTCTCCATGCTGTGCGTCAGCGGCTGAGGATAGCCTTTAATGCTCTCACAAATGATGAGTGCATACTGATTACGCTGTTTGAAATCCAGGGCTGGAAGCTGTCGGAACTTGCGGAATTTACCGGAAAATCAGAGGCTGCAGTCAAAGTCCGTCTGTCACGAACGCGCGCAAAAATGCGCAAGGCGATTATTAAACATCTAAAAAAAACTGAATCTGAATGCCGGATAATCCCGGCAAAAAAAGAGGATAAGCTATGCATTGCCGCGAGGCCAAGAAAAAAATAGCCCACTACAAGGGGCTCATTCCCGAAAACGAAAGGGATTTGCTGAAACATATCGATTCATGTGAATCATGCAGGCTTTACGTCAGGGCAGAGCAGTTGATTGAAAAAGATCTTGCGGTAGCGGCGGATGAGAAGACAGATGAGCCTCTTCCCTATGATATCCTCATTAAGCGCGTGGAAGCGCAGGCAAAGATTCAGGACGAAATGTACAGGGAGAAGAATATAATGAGCAAAATATATGACAATGTGAGCAGAAGACCGGCCTTAAGCGCGGGCCTGGGAATAGTAGTTGTCCTGCTGATAGTGATGACTTTGGTGCCGTTTAATGCGCAACGGATCACAGGATATGAAGTTGCGATTGGCGGAGTGCATGGGGATTTTGCGCAGGATAAGGAAAAGATCGATGAACTCCTGAAAACTCTTGAAATTGACGGCGTCCAGTTTGAAATCGAGGATTGCGATGATAACTGCATTATCAGATTCAAAAATCTGGAAACCGAAAGAGAAGCGGTTTTGATTGTGACTGCTTTCAAAAAGCTGAATCAACACGACTCGGATTCCATTATGCCGATTCTTGAAAAGCAGACGGTCAGCCTTGCAAACGAGGTCAAGCATCTGCTCGAATATCAGGATTCGCATGTAGCTGAAAGTGAAGAGATACACCTGCTGGTAATTAAGAAACTGGAAAACAATCCTGATTTTGCTGAGGCCTATGCAACAACCTACAGTCCTCTGGTGGAGAGGATTGGGCAATCCGATTTTCTTGACAGTCTTCTCGAAGGTGATGACTATGATATAAAACTTGATTTTTTGGACGAGAATTCTCCTGTAAAATCACTAATTTATCCAATCACCCAGGATCCAAAGACCTATAATATCTGGAATCCCATGCCCAATATCAAACTAATAACCCGGGACGGTAGAGAGCTTGTGATAAAATCAGAGGACTTTGACGAAGGATTAGAGAAGTATGACCTTGATGGGGATGAAATAGAGGAGTACGCTGAAAGAGGAATATCCATGTCCCTGGTTCCAACAGACAGAAGAGATAGCTTGTCAAATAACACATCAGATAGTGGAGAACGTTCACAAAAAGCTCTGCCGAAGGCATTCGAACTTAACCAGAATTTTCCAAATCCCTTCAATGCCACAACTCAAATAACATATAAACTTACAAGAGGCTCGAATGTCAGCCT
>WJIM01000009.1 GCA_014730285.1 Candidatus Zixiibacteriota bacterium | reverse complement strand
GATTGGAAGACGCTTATTGAGAAAATCGAGAATTACGGAGGCCCGTCCCTCGGGGCTTTCAATTTGCTTGCCCTCGAGGGGAATCTCCTCATTTTGAACCTTCTCGAAATTTTCCTTGCCCCAGCCGTCCCAGAAATTAAATGTCAGGACTTTTTGTTTGATATCATAGGATAGCCAGAGTGTCATTTCAACCGGCATAATATTTTTTATGTGGAAATGTACAAGACGCGCCATCTGCGGGAAATCCTCCAGATTCGGAAGCTCCGAGGCGATCTCGTAGAGAGCCACGAATTCACGCAGCTTGCGGCTGGCCTCCTCGAAATGCTGGGCGTCATCGATAGCAATTGCGGCCTGGGAGGCAAGCGCATTTAAGAGCTTAAGGTCCTCATCGGTGAATTTTTCATCGCTAATCTTGTCAGTTAGATTAATTACTCCAATCACCGATCCCTTGACCTGCAAGGGCACCGAAAGCAAGGACTTGGACTCATACTGGTCTTTTGCACGGCGCTTGAAATCGGGATCTGTCTCGATATTTTCAATCATAACAGGCTGACCGGTCTGAGCCACAGAACCGGCGATCGAAGAGCCGACCGGAAGCTCGGTATTTTCCACGATTTCATTTTTCACACCGATTGAGGCCTGGATTTTAAGCACATTGCGGTCGCCGTCCAGAAGCATAACCGAGCCGGTTTTGGCCCCGATTACTTTGGTAGCCAGTTCCATAATCTGCGTCAGTAGTTCCTTGATTTCGATCGTTGTCGAAAGTGAATGACCGGCTTTGTAGAGCGCATTGAGTTCAGCCAGTCGTCTGCTGAGCTGCTCATTTTTCTCCTTCAGTTCGCCCAGAAGCTCGATTCTGGCCTTGTTCGAGAAATGCTTGTCGAGACCGCGGCTAACGGCAATCTTCAGATGAGTAAATTCCACCGGCTTCAGCAGATAATCATAGGCGCCCTGGCTGATTGCATCGACAGCCGATTCCAGAGAGGCATAGGCGGTCATTAGTATCACTACCGCATCCGAATCGAGGTCGCGAGCTAAATTCAAAAGCTCGAGGCCGGATTTATGGGGCAGTTTTATATCGGATATTATAAGATCGTACTTGCCCTTTCTGATCTTCTCGGCTCCCTCGTTGCCGTCAAAAGCAACATCAACCTCGTAGTTCAGACCGCCTAAAAGAGTTTGCAGGCTCTCGGCCATGCGCTCTTCATCATCGACAACCAAAATATGTGGATTTTCGTTAGTGCTATGCATGATATACTGGTAGACTTACGGTGAACTCGGCTCCTCCTTCAGCCCTGTTTCTAACGGAAATATTTCCTCCATGATTCTGTATGATGCCGTAGCAGACTGACAGCCCCAGACCTGTTCCGGCTCCGTTCTTTTTGGTAGTATAAAACGGATCGAATACTCTGGAGAGATCTTGCTTCTCAATGCCGGTCCCGCTGTCGGCAAAGTCAAGGATGACATTGCCATTATCTTCTCTCCCGCTGATTATTATCTGGCCGCCGTCGGGCATGAAATCCTTTGCATTCATAATCAGGTTCAGAAAAACCTGCTTAAGCTGTTCTGAGGATGCCCAGACGTCGGGCAGTTCCGCGGGATAGTCCTTTTTAAGCCGGATTCGATTCGATTCCATCTGCACCGAAACCAGCACAATCAGCTCATCGATTACATTGGCGAGATTTACCTCGCCCTTCTCGACCGAGCGGGGATGATAAAAATCGAGAAGCTGCCTTACGATTCCGGCAATTCGATTTACCTCTTCGCGAAGTATGTTCACGAATTTATCGAGTTTTTCAGAACCTTCGGATTGCTGTGATATAAGCTCGAGGTAATTTTTTATGATTCCCAGAGGATTATTTACTTCATGCGCCACTCTGGCCGAAAGCTGTCCCAGCGCCGCCAGTTTTTCGGTTTCCACGAGCTGCCTCTGGGCCTTGGCGAGTTGATTGTAGGCCTGCTTTTCACTTTCAAAGAGACGGGCATTTTCTACCGCAACGGAAAGCTGATTGGCCAGTATAGCGAGAAAATCCTTATCATCCTCATAAAACGGCGTTCGGGATATCTTCTCGGTAACCACCAAAAGCCCGCAAATCTTATTTTTAAGTGTCATGGGAATAACAAGAGAGCAGTCGATTGATTTAAGAATATCGATTTCCTTTTGCGATTCAGGGAAATCCTTTTCGAGCTCTCTGATATGATAAGTGATATTGGGCGTGTCCTCAGCCGCCTTAAACAGCCTGCTGTCGAACGGTATGTTATATCTTTTTTCCTTATCGAGTGTAAGCCCTTTGCTTTTTGCCAGAACAAGACCCTCATCTTCGCCGCCAGCGGTAAATATGGCGCATCCCGAAACACCCATCTGACCGATAATAGTCAATATAATACCGTCCAGAAGGCTCTTGGTATCCAGAACCGAATTCAGGTGCCGGGAAATTTCGAAAATCGTATAGAGGTCGAAGATCTTACGTTTAAGCCGCTTATTAGCCGTGGTAAGCTCATCGATATGTTTCGAGATTTCCTCTTCGAGCTTCAGGACTTTATCGGTACTGCCAAGTTTTTCGTAATCGGAATCCATCATAACGCCAAATTTTAGACCGTTTATATTATTAGGTCGGGATATTTTCGAATTTCATAATCCTGCCGAGTGCGAAATGTGAACCCACTACCAGCAGAATCTCGTCGTTATCAACCAGCTCTCGCGAAAATTTGTAAGCCTCCAGAACGTCTGGAATCAATTTGAAATTGAGCCTGGCCTCGATAGCCTCACGCGCCAGAACCTCGGGTTGAGGCGCACGGTCGTGATCCGGAATCGCCAGGATGATTTTATCCGAGATTTTTTTGACTTCGGCAAAAATCTCGGGAAAATCGGGACGGCGAAGCATACTCAATAGAAGTACGAACTTTTTGCCGGGATAAATTGCCTGTACATTTTGTACCAGCACACGAATGCCGTCGGGATTGTGGGCGCAGTCGAGAATCAAATTCGGCTTGCCCGGCACGAATTGCATCCGTGCAGGCCAGAAAACATTCTCTACGCCGCTTTTATATGCATCTTCGGGAATCTCCAGGCCCTTTTGCGCGAGGACTTTCAGACCCAGAAGCGCCAGCCCGTAATTCTCAGCTTGATGCGTTCCCACCAGATTGGCAACATAATTTTTGGGCGGTATCGAATTCTCGCTGAAGCTGAATCTCATTTTTTCTATACTCATGCTCATGACTTCGACCATATTCTCCGGCAGAAGGCAGTAAAGCGGAGCATTTTTGCCCTCGGCCACCTCACGGATAACCTGCAGCGCTTCGGGATCATATACCGAGGTGACCAGCGGAATATTCTCTTTGATTATGCCGCATTTTTCAAAGGCGATTTTGGCGATTGAATCGCCCAGGGTTTTGATATGATCCCTGGCGATTTTTGTAATCACCGTCAACTCCGGCTCGATAAGGGATGTGGCATCCAGACGGCCTCCCAGGCCGACTTCCACCACGCCGTAATCGACATTATTGCGGCGGAAAAGCTCGAAGGCAAGGCCTGTGCAGGTTTCGAAAAATGTCGTGCGCGAGGCCTTGATATACTCATGATGCTCCTTAATGAATTCTGCCACAAAAGACTCATCCACCTTCTCCTTATCGAGATGAAAGCGTTCCCGGAAATTGTAGAGATGGGGCGAAGTGAACTTGCCGACTTTATAGCCCGCCTCATGCAGGATCGATTCGAAAATCGAGGCTACCGAGCCCTTGCCATTGGTACCGGCGATATGAATCCCCTTAAAAGATTTCTGGGGATTGCCGAGCCGGTTGAGAAATCTGGTGATGTTGTTCAGGCCGAGCTTGACGCCAAAAAGCTCGAGGCCGTATAAAAAATCAAGCGCTTCCTTGTACGTCATTGGAGAAGTATTCCAAAAATAGTGATATAGTTTTCTTGAGATCACGGCGGTGCACGATTTTGTCCAGGAAACCATGCTCCTGGAAAAACTCCGAGCTCTGGAAACCTTCAGGCAGGTCCTGGCGGATTGTCTGTTTGATAACCCGCTGACCGGCAAAGCCCAGGAGCGCTCCCGGTTCGGCAATTATAACATCGCCCAGAGAAGCGTAACTCGCCATCACCCCGGCGGTTGTAGGATTTGTAAGGACTGATATGTAAGGCAAGCGCAAATCATCGAGCCGTGCCAGAAGAGCCGAGGTCTTGGCCATCTGCATCAAAGACAATATTCCCTCCTGCATACGGGCTCCGCCGGTGCACGATATGATTACCAGCGGTATACGCATCTGGATTGCTCTTTCAATCGTGCGGGCGATCTTCTCCCCCACCACAGACCCCATACTGCCGCCGATAAATGCGAAATCCATGACCGCAATGGAGATAATCTTGTCGTCGATTTTGCCGATCCCGCTTACGACAGCATCATTAAGCCCGGTGTTTTTACTGGCGGTTTTGATTCTGTCGGGATATTTTTTGGAGTCTTTGAACTGAAGAGGATCGCCGGAAATCAATCCCTGGTCCTTTTCCTCCAGTTCGCCCTCATCGAGGATAAGCCTTATATAATCCGAGCTTTTTATGCGGAAATGATATTCGCAATTGGGACAGGTCGAGAGGTTTTCCTCGAGCTGTCGGACATAAATGATGTCGCTGCATTTGGGGCATTTGGTCCAGAGCCCCTCGGGGATATCCTTCTTCTTTTGCGATATAATGCCTTCGCGTGCTTTTTTAAACCACTCCACGTTTAGACCTTTCGCTTAAATCCAGTACCATAACAAGCGCATCCTCCGGCGGCTTCCGATAATAGCCCTTACGTTCATAAAGAGTCTCGAAGCCGTATTTATTATAGAATGAGATCGCCCCGGAGTTTGATTTGCGCACATCCAGGTACATAATCCTACATCCATGCCGTTCGCCGATATAAAATAAGTGTTCTATCAGCTTATGTCCAACCTTTTTCCTCCGAAAATCGGGATGGACGGCTATATTCATCAGATGCATCCCATCCAAATCCACATGACAAATTGTAAACCCAACAGTTTTTCTGTTGAATTTGGCCGTCAAAGTGCAGATATCATCGTTCTCAAGATCGGCAAGAAAGGCTGAAAAGGGCCACGGATCGGGAAAACAGATCCGCTCTATCTCGATGACCTGCATCAGATCATCCAGACCCATCGATTCAATTATTACCTTTTCTTCGGGCAAGATTAACCTCCGCCTGTGACGGCGCCATGTAGTATATTTCAGGTATGCCGAACTCCGCAGCAGGCGCTGCCTTAAATCTGTCAAGTGCGAGCCTGGCAAGCGAATTCATGGTCGGGGAATTCTCGAAACGGCTTTTCGCTGCCAGCCTATGCAAAATTTCTTCCGGGCATTTCTCCAGAAATCTTTCTCTTCCCGGGCCAAGAATTTCGACCTTGTCGGCATCCGACGGGAGTTCGATTTTTGACGGTACCGCTATCATCGGCCCAATACGCTCATCCTCAGAAGCGCCTGAAATCCTCACATGCATACAGTAAAATTCATCCCCTCGGCACTGAATTGTAAAAAGATAAGAACCATCCAAACCGCTAACATCCTCTACCATAATCTCAAAGCCATTGAATCCCAAAAGCGGGACATTTTTTGACATCGAAAGACCGGCCATCGCCGAGGCGCCGATTCTCAATCCGGTAAACGAGCCGGGACCCGTATTAAGCGCCAGGAGATTCAAATCATCGAGCCTCCTGCCGGTTTTTGAAAAAAGCTCATCTATTTGCGAGATAATCTTTTCCGAATGATTACCCATGCTGTCCGAAGATGATTCTGCGAGCGGTATTTCATCCTCGAAAATCGCGGTCTTCAGGATACGATCCGAACTGTCCAGGCATAGAATTAACATGGGGCTAATATTAATGTATTTGAGGGTTGCGATCAACCGATTTTATCGGGCCAGAGCGAATCGAACATCTCGATTCGTCTTTCATTTTCGCCGGTCAATTCCAGATAGACTATCCATTTATGTTCAGGAAGCATCTCCCTGATCTTCTCGGCCCATTCAATAATTGTAACTCCCTCAGGGTAAAAAAGTTCATCCGGATCGAGATCGCCCACTTCATCGGAATTTTCGATCCGGTAAAGGTCAACATGGTTGATCCTGAATTTTCCCTGATAGATATTGACCAGCGTAAATGAGGGTGAGCTAACGATTCCATTAAAGCCCAGCCCCCTGCATAAACCTCGTGCAAAAACCGTCTTGCCCGCACCCAGCTCCCCGGTTAAGGCAACCAGAGAGCCTTTCCCGAGTTTTTGAGCAAAGCCGGATGCTATTTCGATAGTATTCTCTTCCGAAGCGGATTGATACCGGAGCGGCTGCATAGATCAGGCCTTCGGGGTTAATGTGATAACCGGCAGGATTATTTCTTCCAGAGAAATGCCGCCGTGCTGGAATGTGTTCGCATATTTGGAGACATAATGATGGTACTGTGTCGGATAGACGAAATAATAATCTTCTTTGGCAAAGATATATGTAGTGGAAACGCCGAAACGCGGCAGACGAAGCTCCTCGGGATTTTTCATAAGGAAGACTTCACGCCTGTTACAATTCAGGTTATCTCCGTATTTGTAGCGCAGGTTGGTGGAAGCTTCCTTACGTCCCTTGACAGTGGTTTCTTTGTTGGCCAGTATCGAGCCGTGATCGGTGGTGATCACCACCTTGCAGTCTATGGTGGAGAGATATTTCAAAATGGTGAAAAGCGAGGAATGCATAAACCATGAGCGCATCAAAGATCTGAAGGCGGATTCATCGGGTGCAATCTCCAGCAGGATTTCGGATTCGGATCGTCCGTGAATC
>WJIM01000129.1 GCA_014730285.1 Candidatus Zixiibacteriota bacterium | reverse complement strand
GCCCTGGGCATCAAGATTCTCATAGAGATTATATTTAGCGGTAAAATCTATCTCGCTGCCAATTGCATTTGATGTTTGCATAAGGATGCCGGACCCGGAATAAAAATAGTCTTCCATTGTGCGGAAGTAGTGAAAATCAAAACCGAACCACCATTTTTCGGTCGGCATCAGGGATACGCGTGCGAATAAATCCATCAGGCCCTCAAAGGGATTGCTTACAAAATAATCCATATATCCACGGAAAGCATGCCCGGTAGCGTAGAGATTGTTATATGTGTTCAATTCATCCGGATCGGTGCCATCATCACCGGAGGTAATATCCACCCCGGCAGCAATTCTGGGGCTGGCGCTGCTGTTCTGGAATGTGTAGCCCAGCTCGGCGGCAACCATATAAGCCATAATAGTTTCGACATTTATCATGTCGTACTCGCCGCCTTGATAGGCGAAATCTAGGTTAAAATCCAGCCCATATTCGGTCTGGCGATGATAATATGTACCGACCGTGTAACGTGCGATCGTGGCCTTGCCCGAGCCGGGGCGGGATTCCTGATGGTCGTAGTCGAGGATTCCAAACAGATGGAAATGATTGTTCAGCCATCTGGTATAAAGGCCGTAGAGATGATGGTCTCCGGCACGCGGGGGAGTATTAAATCCTCGCTCCACTATTTTCATCAGGAAGACATCGAAAGACATAAGGCCGCCGTCATATCCCAACCGCAGGCCATCAAAGGTCCGTCCCACATTGCTCCATCCCACGGCGCCGATAACACGCTGGCGGCCATATTTGGCCTCAAAACGTCCAACCTGCATCCAGCCGCCCTCCATGCCCGGGATCATGAATTTGATAAAGGCCTGATGAACTCCAAGGTTGTTATCGTTGGTAAGGCTGGCGGAGTTTGTCCCCAGATTACGGGAATCCTGTATTTGCAGATATACTTCGGTATTTTCAATCCGTGAAAATTGCAGTCCCAGGCGCGTTCTCAGATATGATTTTTCCACCATATCTGTATTGGAATTGAAGTCCTTGCCGTCAACCTCGGTGCGCTCACGAACCGTGCCGTCGATAGTAAGCCCATCGGCAACCTCGATTCCCTGACCATTGACAAATGACGGAATTATCAGCAGTGATATAGTAAACAGCATAATATTGAGCAGGCGTTCAGATGATCTCATGGCTCCCTCGCTTTTATGGTATGTGATTTATTATTCTTCTGCTTAATGTCTCGAATTTTATGACGTTTTAAATTGATTTGTGTCAAAAAAACAAATGCGGATTACAAAGTCAACAAGAAGGTTTTAAGGCATTGCAGTTCGTTCATGGCGTACGTCCCCGTACGCCGCGCGAATATCCCGGGCGCACCGGGAGGTGCGATCGGCACGAAGACACGGTATAAAATCCCGGAAAAGAGCCTGACATCAAGGCCTATATTACGTATAATTGGAGTAGAATGAGATAATCAGCGAGGGTAAGATGGCAAAGCATAAGAAAAATAAGGGGGTTTTTGTTTGCAAAGGAAAACGTGTGCATGTGGTTTATAACGATATCACAATGCATTTTGACTTCGATGAGTTCGAAAAGTTTACATTTATGCTTGATGATGCCTATCATCGAATCAAGGGCGAGTTGAAAGACGATTCGGAATCGGTTGACGATTCCGGAGATGAGCCGGAGGAATAAATAAACTCCTCTTCAAAAGCAATCCTGCATTCCAATTTATCATGTTTACTTAGATATTTTTTTCACAAGCTTGGCTGCTCTAAAAAAGTTAGAGCGGCCTATTTTATTTATCTAAATGAATGCTAATATTTAGTTAAAAGTTAGGAAATTTGCTTCGTATCAATATTAACAGAAAGCGTGAAGGAAGTGATTTTTCGAAACAGCATAAATAATTGTTTATAAACGAATATTGCGCATTTTGCGCTTGACATGCTTGTGAATTATTTTACATTAATTGCTTTTAATGCATAGAAGGAACAGGAAAATTCGGATGGGATCGTGATGTCTGGAAGACATTATTGAATGGAATTCCGCATACGAACATGGGCAGGCTTGAAAATAAATAATCATACGTTAGTTTGTTATAAATTTCACCAATTGCGAGATGGCAGAACAAAAGTAAGTATATTTGAAGATTAATTTTATAAGAGGCTTTTGCCTCGCAGAGCAAAAGTAAGGAGTCATTATGGCAGACCAATTACCAAATACCCCAATGCTTGATGAGCTTGAGAAGGGTAAATGGCCAAGTTTCGTTAAAGAGATCAAAACTGCTGCAGCCAGTAATGATATGTCCAAGGACCTGCTTGGCATTCTGGAGAAGTCCTACAGCGAAAAGATCGGCCACTGGAAGCACGGCGGTATTGTAGGTGTTCTCGGTTACGGCGGCGGAGTTATCGGCCGTTATTGCGATGTTCCCAAGGAGTTTCCGGGGGTTTCGCATTTCCACACCATGCGTGTCAACATGCCGGCCGCCTGGTTCTATACCTCTGACGCGCTGAGAACGATTGCCGATATCTGGGAGAAACACGGATCGGGCCTCACCAATATGCACGGTTCCACCGGCGATATTATTCTGCTGGGTACCACGACTGATGAGCTGGAGCCGACATTCCAGGAGCTGGCCCAGGAAGGTTTTGACATCGGCGGTTCCGGATCCGACCTGAGAACCCCGAGTTGCTGCAATGGTATGGCCAGATGTGAATGGGCCTGTTATGATACCATGAAGGCCTGCTATGATTTAACTATGCATTTCCAGGATGAACTTCATCGACCGGCATTCCCGTATAAGTACAAATTCAAATTCGCCGGTTGTCCCAACGACTGCGTGGCTTCAATCGCCCGTGCGGATATGTCCTTCATTGGCGTCTGGAGAGATGAAATCCAGATCGACCAGGAGAAGGTCAAGGAGCATATCGATAAAGGCGTGGATATAGTCAATGATGTTATTCTGCGTTGCCCGGGTCAGTGCATGAAGTGGGACGGCAAAAAGCTCGAGATCGAGGATGAATACTGCCGTCACTGTATGCATTGCATAAATGTCCTCAATAAGGGCCTGAAGCCCGGCAAGGACCGCGGCTGCATGATTCTGATCGGCTCCAAGGCTCCTATCGTTGAAGGCGCTCAGCTTTCCTCGGTTCTGGTTCCATTTATGAAAATGGAAGAGCCCTATGACGAGCTTAAGGATCTGGTCGAGAGAATCTGGGATATCTGGTGTGAGGAAGGCAAGGCTCGTGAACGTGTTGGTGAATTTATCCAGCGCGTCGGTCTGGGCAACTTCCTCGAAGCCATCGAAGTCGAGCCTCTTCCTGAGATGATCGCTCACCCGAGGGAGAATCCCTATGTATTCTATGAAGAGTACTACGAAGAGGGTGATGATGACGATGAAGAGGAAGAAGAAGAATAGTCACTGGGAAAAGATAACCTTAATATAAAGAGGTAAAAAAATATGGCAGAAGCACAGAAAGAAAGATTAACTGATATAGGTCCGCCACATTATCAGAAGTTTCTTCCGCCGGTTATAAAGGATAATTACGGTAAATGGGATTATCATGAGATCCTGAAGCCGGGCGTGATGGTTCATGTGGCTGAGGGAGGCGACAAGATTTTTACGGTCCGAGCCGCTTCTCCGAGACTCGTAAGCATAGATAAAATTCGGAAATATGCAGACTTAGCGGATAAATACTGTGACGGTTATCTGCGTTTTACCAGCCGTAACAACGTGGAATTTCTGCTGACCGACGAAAGCAAGGTCGATCCGTTGGTTAAGGATCTCGAAGAGCTTGGCCATCCGGTCGGCGGCCTTGGAAATGCGATATCCAATATCGTCCATACCCAGGGATGGGTGCACTGTCACTCCGCGGCTACTGACGCCTCGGGTATTGTCAAGTGCGTTATGGACGAGCTGTCTGAGTACTTCACCAGCATGAAACTTCCCGGCAAGCTCAGAATCGCTCTGGCCTGCTGCTTGAACATGTGCGGTGCGGTACACTGCTCCGATATCGCTATTCTGGGAATTCACCGTCGTCCGCCGAAAGTATTTGACGATATCCTGCCCAAGCAGTGCGAGATACCCAGTGTGGTAGCATCCTGCCCGACCGCGGCAATTCGTCCGGCTTCCAAGGACGGCAAGAAGACGGTTGAAGTTATCGAGGAGAACTGTATGTTCTGCGCTAACTGTTACACCGTATGTCCTGCCATGCCGTTGAACGACCCGCTTAACGATGGCGTCTCGATCTGGGTCGGCGGCAAGGTGTCCAATGCTCGCCACGAGCCGATGTTCTCGAAACTGGCTATTCCGTTTATACCCAACAATCCTCCCAGGTGGCCTGAAGTTGTTGATGCTGTCAAGAACCTGGTTGAACTGTGGGCCAAGAATGCCAGAAAATACGAGAGAATGGGTGAATGGATCGAACGTATCGGCTGGCCGAAATTCTTCAAGATGGCTGGAATCGAGTTCGAGAAAGAACATATTGACGATTTCAAATTCGCTGGTCTGACATACAAACGTTCAACTCATATAACCTATTAATAAAGGATATGTTGTGGCTGATAAGTTGACAGTCGATGAAGTAGCTGACCAGATGTATAAGATGGTTGCCGATTCTCAGGGGCAGAAGAAGCTCAAACCCGGCGACCTTACCAAAGCCATGAAGGAAATCAATGGCGATAAGGTCGACAGGAAGCTCTGCAAGGATGCTATAAGGTCTCTTATCGAATCGGGCCGTTGCGTTTATACCTATTTCGGCGGAAGCTATATTGAGCTTCCTCACAAAGAAGGCGCATCCAACGATTAGGACTGAAGTCGGCTTATGTCGCTGATGGAATCGAAAACCTGCCCCCGTATAGTGATTGCGGGAACCTCCGGTGATTCGGGCAAGACCCTGGTGTCACTGGGACTTCTGGCGGGACTAAGACAACGTGGTTATAAAGTTGCTGCATTTAAAAAAGGGCCGGATTATATTGATCCGGCCTGGCTTAATGCGGCCAGCGGCGGATTGGTTCGAAATCTCGACACTTTTTTGGTAGCTGAGAGGAAGGTTCGTCAGACCTTCACCAGATACGCCCTTGAATCCGGAATGAATATAATCGAGGGTAATCGCGGCCTTTATGACGGGCTCGATGCTCAGGGCTCACACAGCACCGCGGAACTGGCCAAACTTCTGGAGGCGCCGATTATATTGGTTTGCAATGTTACCAAAAGCACTCGAACGGTGGCGGCAATTGTTCTGGGAATGAAAGAGATGGATCAGAATGCGAACATTTCAGGTGTTATCCTGAATCAGGTTGGTGGTAAAAGACATAAGGAAATCGTGACAGGCTCAATTGAAAATGCAACTGAAATTCCTGTTCTCGGGGCAATTCCCCGGGTAAAAAATGAGAAATTGCTCCCATCCAGGCATCTGGGGCTTGTAACTCCATCCGAATATTCGGGATTTGATGATTTGATTGAAAGACTCGGAAAACTTGTTTCTGATAATGTTGATATTCCGCAACTAATTGAGATCGGGGAATCTGCAGGTCAATTGAGTTACGAGGTTGAGGTTCCTGAAGACCAGCCCGAAATCGGCTCAAAGCCCCAAATCGGGTATTTTTCCGATACAGCCTTTACCTTCTATTATCCGGAAAATCTGGAAGCTCTGCAAGCTCGGGGAGCAGACCTGGTTCCGATATCATCGCTTGCGGATAAAGAGCTTCCTGAGATCGACGCATTGTATATCGGCGGTGGATTTCCGGAGACTCATGCCGAAAAACTTGCCGGTAATCGGGCTCTGATGGACGCGGTTAGGCATGCGGCTCTGGAAGGTTTTCCCATTTATGCCGAGTGCGGCGGGTTAATCTATCTTTGCAGCAGGCTGACTCTGGGGGAGAATACATATCCAATGGCCGGTTTATTCGATGTCGATCTTCAGATGAATGTTAGGCCCCAGGGACATGGTTACAGCATTATGAAAGTCGATGCCGAGAATCCTTTCTATCCGATTGGAATTCAGCTTCGGGGACATGAGTTTCATTATACTGCGCCGGTTCGTGTGGGCGAAAATGTCAACACCGTAATGTCCGTGGATAAGGGCTCCGGATTCGAGAATGGACGTGACGGACTCGTGCTTAAATCGGTATGGGCCAGTTATCTGCATCTGCATGCTTCCGGTGAGGAGGCCTGGAGCGGGGCATTGACCGGGCTGGCGGCTGAGTATAAAACCAGGAGGAGTGATTTGAAGGCGGGTGGAGGAACGGGCTCTTCGGCCCGTAGAGCGGTTTAAAAATGGAAAAATTATAAATATTGTACCCCGCTGAAGCGTATAAAAGTAAGGTCAAAATCGATAAGACAATTCATCATGTAGCATGTGTTTAACGGTTTTGCTGATAAAGTGATTTTGAAAAATATATGTGATTAATCAACTCAGGAAGTGCAGTTATGGCTATCAAAGTTAAAAAGAAAAAGAAGAAAAAAGGATTGGGCCGGTTAGGTTCAAGAGCCGGATCGGGCCAGGAACAGTCAAATCGTCGGCCTTACAAAGTTGAGAAGACTGCCCCTTGTATGGCAGCCTGTCCCAATAAAACAAATATCAGAAAGATTATAACAACAATTGCCCAGGCCGAGAAGAAGGAAAAGCCTTATGAGCAGGCTTATGCGGAAGCCTGGGATGTTCTGGCTGAGAAAAACCCCTTCCCGTCTGTATGCGGAAGAGTCTGCCCGCATCCCTGTGAGGCGGAATGCAACCGCAAAGCCAAAGATGGTTCTGTTGCCATCAATAGCATCGAGCGCTTTATAGGCGACTATGCGCTGGAGCAAAATCTGCCGCTCCCGACTCTCGAGGCCGAGAAGAAGACCGATAAAATCGCCGTTATCGGCGGCGGTCCGGCCGGTTTTTCCTGTGCCTATCAACTGGCCCGTCTCGGATATCCCGTTACCGTTTTCGAGGCATTCCCCAAAGCCGGCGGCATGCTTCGTTATGGTATTCCCGATTATCGTCTGCCTCAGGATGTGCTGGATGCCGAGATCAAGAGACTTACCGATATGGGTATCGAACTGAAGACCAATACGGTAATCGGCAAAGACATTGATTATCATGATCTTCAGAAGGAATACAAGGCTATCTTTGTAGGTATCGGAGCTCACAAGGGCTATACTCTTGGAATCGAGGGTGAAGACGCCGACAATGTCTGGACCGGAACTGAATTTCTGAATAAGATCAACTGCGGCCAGAAGATCGAAGTCGGCGACAAGGTCTATGTCATCGGCGGCGGCGATACCGCTATCGATGCGGCACGTGTCTGCAGAAGGCTTGGCGCCGAGGTTACGATTCTCTATCGTCGTACCAGAACTGAAATGCCCGCCATCGAGGAAGAAATCGTGGGAGCCGAGGAAGAAGGAGTTAAGTTCGAATTTTTGGCCGCTCCGATTTCAATCACCAAAGAAGGCGATAAAGCCGTCAAGATGAACTGCCAGAAGATGGAACTGGGCGAGCCGGATTCTTCCGGAAGACGTCGTCCCGTACCGATCGAGGGCGAGACCTTCGAGGTCGAGCTTTCCACCCTGATCCCGGCCATCAGCCAGGAACCCGAGTTCGAGGGCTTCGAGGATCTGCGCGAAGGCCGCGACTGGGTCAAGACCGACGATAGCTTTAAGACCAAGCAGGATAATGTCTTCTCCGGCGGTGATGTCCTGGAACTGGGACTGGTAACCATTGCCATCTACCAGGGCAGAATCGCAGCCCACAAGATTCATGAGGAAATCACAGGCGAGAAGATCGAAGGTGTCGATGAGAACGTCGATCATCCCGTGATCAAGGAAGATAAAGTTCTGCTTGATTATTATGAAGAGAAGATGCGCCATGAGGCGCAGAAACTGGAACCGTCCGAGAGGCTCAAATCGCTCGAAAAAGAGGTCATGGAGACCTTTACGGAGCAGGATTGCATCGATGAGGCCAAAAGATGCTTCAGTTGCGGATCATGCTTCGAGTGCGGACAGTGCTGGAGTTATTGCCAGGACAGTGCGGTCGTGAAGCCTCTTAAGCCGGGCGATACGTATACATTCAAGCTCGAATTCTGTAAGGGCTGCGATAAATGCGCCGAAAACTGCCCCTGCGGATATATCGAGATGCATGAATAGTAAATAGTGAGATGCAGAAATAAAGTAACTTCAATTCCCAAGGGAGGATTTGAGAAATGGCGATTTTTGAACATGGCGATATCAAGATCGAAGTCGACGAAGACGGTTTCATGCAGGAACCTGATCAGTGGAACGAAGAAGTAGCCAAAGCACTGGCCACTACCGAGGAAGTCCATGAAATGACTGACGAACACTGGAAACTCGTTAACTACCTGCGCGATTATTACAAACAGTTTGGTATTGCTCCCATGATTCGTAAGCTTTGCAAGGAAACCGGATTCCCGCTCAAGAAAGTCTATGAGCTCTTTCCGTCCGGCCCCGCCAAGGGCGCTTGCAAGGTTGCCGGTCTGGCAAAGCCGACTGGCTGTGTATAAATCGATTTGAATATTGATTATAAAGCGGCTCGGAAATGTATTTTCCGAGCCGCTTTTTTCTTATTGTGCAATTGGAACTTCAATTAAAAATGTAACTTACACCACACCCTCAGAAAAATGTTGCAAATTTTGAATTAATCCTTACAATAATGCTAAGGATTGTTTGAAAATTGCGTATTAATAATATAAAGCGGTTCCGAAATTCCATTTTCGGCCATTAATCTGAACGAGTACAGTTACTAAATCACCCCGGTATTAATGGCCCGCTCCGCAGAAATGAAACTGGCTGTATTTATTATATAAGGAGGATTTAGCATGCCCGATGAGCTCCATGTGAACGGCACCAGCCTGCGCCTTCTCAAAGCAGATATAACAGATATTGAGGTCGATTCGTTTGTTTTTTATGCCAGAGAGGACCTGAGTCTCGGCTCCGGTTATGGCAATGCGATTACGATGCGCGGGGGACCTTCGGTACAGGAGGATTTAAAGGAATTCGGTGAAAGAAAGGTTACTGAAGCAGTGATCACCGGCGCCGGAAATATGAAAGCGAAACATATAATTCATGCTGTCGGACCGAAATTCCAGGAAGAGGACCTGCCGGAGAAGTTGAGAACGACTATCATCAATGCCTTGAAGCTCGCTGATGAAAAAGGTATAACGCAGATATCCTTCCCCGCCATGGGTGCGGGCTTTTATGGCGTCCCTCTGGAGGAAAGCGCCGAGATTACACTGTCTACAATAATGGAATACCTCAAAAACGGATCCAAAATTCAGGAGGTCATAATCAGCCTTCTGGATACGCGGGAGTATATTCCTTTTCAGAAAAAGTTAAACAGCATTCAGAAATCATAAAGGAGAAATAATGAGCCATTTGCTTCATTTTGCAGAACACACCCTGCAGGAGGTTGCCCTTCTGATCATGGCAATCGTATATACAACGCGGCTTATATGGCTTATGCGTTTCAAGGCCGGAAAAGAACGGCAGGCCAATACCGGCAAGGGAGATACATCATCCAGAAAAGGCATAATCTATTCCTGGGCCAATATCGCCATGCCCTGGGCAATGGAAAGCTCACGGAAGAAGTTCTTCCTTTATTCCCAGTTCGTAATATTCCATCTGGGAGTGGTTGCCGCCATAGGCCTGTCTTTTATTATACCTTATGCTCCTCAACTGCTGGGATCACAGGTATTGGTAGCGGTTCTTCAGGTTATTATCGGGGCGGCATGTCTGATAGGAGCTTATCGTATAATCAGGCGCATTGCCAGCAATTACATGAGAGCCATCAGTTCGCCGGACGATTATTTTTCGCTGGTACTTCTGACGGTCTGGTTTTTCTTTGCGTTCTGGTCAGTTCCCAATAATACCTCGGGCGGGGAAACGATACTGCTGATTTATTTCTTTATGACAGCATTTTTCCTGATCTATGTACCATTCAGCAAAATTTCGCACTATCTCTACTATCCCTTTACACGCTATTATCTCGGGAAGACACTCGGAAAGCGCGGTGTTTATCCGGTCAGGCGGTATTCGGAGGAGGCAAGAAGCTGAATGAGTACATCAATGAATGATAAGTGGAGGAAATAATGAATTCAACTCGATCACATAAGGCCCAAAAAGTCCTCGAGCGCATGGGAAAGAAGCTCAATCGACAGATTGTCGGATCGTTTGCGGCATGTGTACATTGCGGAATGTGTACCGATTCATGCCATTATGTTCTGGCCAATCCCGGTGATCCGACCTATGCTCCTGCTTATAAAGCTGATAAGATTAGAAAACTTTTCAAGCGCCATTTCGACTGGACCGGAAGGGTTATTCCCTGGTGGGTAAATGCAAAATCGGTCTATACTGATGAAGAGCTGGAGGAATTAAAGGATACGGTTTTCGGAAAATGCACCAACTGCCGCAGATGCAGTATCAACTGCCCCATGGGAGTCGATTTTGCCACTTTCAATCGTATGGCAAGAGGTCTTCTTGTTTCCGTCGGGATTATGCCCGAGGGTGTGGCCGTAGTCAGTAAGGATCAATGGGAAATCGGAAACCAGATGGGTGTTTTGAAAGAGGACTATATCGATACGCTGGAATGGCTTTCGGAGGAACTTGTAGATGAGTTTGGCGACCCTCGTGCGGCGATTCCCATTGATAAGAAAAATGCGGATATAGTCTATTCCATAAATCCTCGTGAAGTTAAATACGATCCGCGCACGATTTCAGATGCCGCAAAGATCTTCTATCTTGCGGGAGCTAACTGGACTATGCCCTCCGAGGGCTGGGATATGACCAATTTTGGGCTGTTTTCCGGTGATGATGATCTGGGAGGAGCTGTGGCCCGCCGTTTGTACGAGAAAGTCGAAGAGCTTGGTGGTAAGAAGCTGGTGATTTCGGAATGCGGGCATGGCTATCGTTCAACACGCTGTGAAGGTCAGAACTGGGCACAGTATGACCTGAATTTCGAGATGGAAAGCTCGGTTACTACGATGCTTCGATATATACACGAAGGACGTATTAAGGTCGATAAATCGAGCAATACCGATCCCGTAACATTCCACGATTCCTGCAACAACGCTAGAAGCTGCGGCCTTACCGAAGAGCCGCGCGAACTGCTGAATCTGGTTGCTGAGGAATTCCGCGAAATGTATCCGAATCGTGCCGAAAATTTCTGTTGCACCGGCGGTGGAGGAGCGATGTCGATGTCTGAGTACACGCCCCGCAGGCTGAAATCGGCAAAGATCAAGGCCGATCAGCTGGCCGCTACCGGAGCAAAGTATGTGGTTACCTCTTGTCATAATTGTGTTGACGGCTTAAGCGATTTGATTAAGCACTATAAGCTGGGCATGAAGGTTACTCAATTAGTGAATCTCGTGGCCGAAGCCCTCGTGGTTCCGGAAAAGGAAACCGCTGTGCCTGTCGAGGAGATTCCTGCCGCGGCTGCCGGACCGCTCGATGGTTACAAAATACTTGTTGTTGATGATGAGCCCGATTTCGTATCGTTTGCCTCAGCTATTCTTGAAGATCATGGTGCATCTGTGGTAAACGCATTTAACGGTAATGAGGCGCTGGAAGTTGCCCGCAGAGAATCTCCCGATCTGATCACGCTCGATATCACAATGCCGGGCAAGGACGGCAAACAGGTATTTGAGTCCATGCGAAAAGATCCTCAGCTAAAAGCAATACCGGTTTGTATTATAACGGGTCAGCCGGAATTGAGAAAACTAATCTATGACCGCAGTGTACCTCCGCCTAACGGTTATATCGACAAGCCTATTTCAGAGGAATCGTTGATGCGCAATGTTCGAAAGATACTGGAGATCAAACAGAAAGCAACAAAGTAATTGCGAGGATGGCTATGTGTGATGCCTATCAGAATTATTTTGAATCCATGCCCTGCTTTCTGACCGTACAGGACAGGGGCTTTCGGATTATAGATGCAAACAAAAGGTTCGAACAGGAATTCGGTGACTACGAGGGACGGTGCTGCTATCAGGTATACAAGCACCGTCCCGAAAAATGCGAGGACTGTCCGGTGGAGAGAACCTTCCGTGACGGCCATCCGCACAAGAGCGAGGAATGGGTACGCACTAAGGACGGCAAGGATATCGCCGTTGTAGTCTACACTACTCCCATCTATAACGGCGACGGCGAGATAAAATCTGTAATGGAAATGTCCACCGATATTACCGAGCAGAAGCTGCTGCAAAGGCAGCTCAGGGAAAGCCAGGAGAAATATAAGCTCCTTTTCGAAGAGGTTCCATGTTACATTTCGATTCAGGATCGTGATCTTCGTATTGTTGAAGCCAACCGTTTCCATCGCGAAGCCTTTGGGACCTCTTACGGCGACAAATGCTACGAGGTCTATAAGCATCGGGATAAGGCCTGCCTGCCTTGTATCGTAAAAGAGACCTTTGAGGATGGCGAAATCCGCATGCATGAAGAGGTGGTAACTTCCCGCCACAATGAACAGATGAATGTGTTGGTTTGCACAGCGCCCATCCGAAATGCCGAAGGTGAGATTGATAAAGTAGTCGAGATGACCGCAGATATTACTCAGATTCGGGCTTTGCAGGATAAGTTGTCGGCCGTAGGACTTCTGATCGGCTCCATATCGCATAGTATCAAAGGGCTTTTGAGCGGATTGGACGGCGGCATTTATCTGGTGAATTCCGGACTGAAAAAGAACGATCGCGATAGAATCGACCGCGGCTGGGAGATGGCCCTCAGAAATCTGGATAGAATTCGCTCGATGGTGATGGATATTTTATATTATGCCAAGGATCGTAAACCCGAATTGGAAGTGATTTCGGCCCGTAAGCTGGTTGAGGATGTCTGTTCGATTATGATCGAAAAATCCCACCGTTTGAACATCGATTTCAGCTATGAAATCGAGGAAGGGATTGGCAAATTCGAGGCCGACAGACTTTCCGCCAGGTCGCTTTTCGTAAATCTGCTGGAAAACGCCCTGGATGCCTGCAGGGTTGAGAAAACCCGCGAATCACATTTCGTTCGATTTGAGGTAAACGGAAATGATGATGATATCGAGTTCAAGGTTTCCGATAATGGAATCGGCATGAGCCAGGAAACCCGCGAGAAAGCTTTCAGCCTGTTTTTCTCCTCGAAGGGAGCAGGAGGCACCGGTTTGGGGCTGTTTATTGCCAATAAGATAGCCCAGTCTCATGGCGGATCAATCAGCATCGAATCAGGACGGGGCAAAGGCAGCACGCTTTTGGTAAAACTTCCGCGTCAATGCCCGGTTAAGGAGCTGGAAGCGACTGATGATTATATCTCCGATCTGCCGGATGGAATTAAATCCGATGATGATGATTGATAAACCCAATATCCTGATAATTTGGGTATTTTTACCGATTCCGGTGATATAAATTATATTTTGCCGAATCAATTCCCAACCAAATTGACCTCCAGAAAATCCCGTATAATATTTGAGTAAAATTGTTACTTTTTTAACAAACTTTGTGAATTTAGTAACTATTTTACTTGATTTAAAAGGGGCTATTTGCTATATAGAAAATTTGATATGAGATGGCAGAACAAAGGTTTATCCTGTTTATTTAGCAAAAGTTACAATCATCTGAAGTAGCATACGAGGAAAGGGAAAAATATATAATCTGATTTTGGATTCCATATATTATCCAAATTTCGGGAGTTTTCGGAATAGCCTCGAAGGGATGTTTTTGTAACCGCTGTGATTCTTAATTTATGTTTGTTGATATCCTCAAAGAAAAAAAGGCGCTGATCCTGAAAAACTGGCAAAACAGGATTTTCGAATCCTATCATCCCGATGCCAGAAAGTTTCTGGATGGTGAAAAAGACCGTTTTAACAATCCGGTGGGCGCCTGTATTAAACGTGAAACCGAAGCCATATTGAACGGCCTGATCGAAAATACCGAGGCCGTGAAGCTGATCGAATCGATGGACAATTTCGTGCGCGTGCGTTCGGTGCAGGATTTCACCGCCTCGCAGGCGGTCAATTTCATGTTTCTGCTGAAAAATGTGCTCAAGGAATCCTGTAAGGAGGAATTGCAGGAGCCCGAGGCCATAAAGGAGCTGATCGATTTCGAGATCAGGATCGACCGGCTGACCTTCCTGGCCTTTGATGTGTACATGAACTGCCGTGAGCAGATAAACAGGATCAGACTGAAAGAAGTTAAAAATCGTTCCGCTGTGTTGTTTGAAAAAGCCCAGCGGGAGTCCAATAGAGTTGAAAATAATAATAATCCCAATGGCAGCGTTGGATAGATATACGTTGAAGGGAGGTCTTCTTAGATGAGCGCCCTTTTTGCACTATTAATGATCATAATTCTGCTCCTGATATCTATAATCGGGACGGAGGTTTTGGGACTGAATTATGTCTTCGGGGTGATTATACCCTATGCGGCTATAGCCCTGTTTTTGGTGGGTTTCGTGTACCGCATAATCAGATGGGCGAACTCTGCGGTTCCTTTCAAAATCACTACCACATGCGGACAGCAGAAATCCCATCCCTGGATCAAGCATTCCAGTCTGGAAGCACCGCATAGCACCTGGGGAGTGATTGGGAGGATGGCTCTGGAGGTGCTCTTTTTCCGTTCCCTCTTCAGAAACACGAAAGCTGATCTGAAGGAGGGCCCCAGGCTCGTTTACGGTCCCAGCAAATGGCTGTGGGCGGCCGGACTTGTATTCCACTGGTCATTCCTGATAATTCTATTACGTCATTTCCGCTTCTTTGCCGAGCCCGCTCCGTTTTTCGTAAGCGGTCTGCAGTCGCTGGACGGATTTTTCCAGATCGGTCTTCCGATCTTTTATATTACCAGCGTGGCTATCGTTGCGGCATTGGCATTTCTTTTCGTGCGCAGGCTTAATGATCCGAAGCTAAGATACATTTCCCTGGGTTCGGACTACTTCGCATTGTTTTTGATCCTGTCGATTGCGATCAGCGGGATTTTGATGCGCCACACCGGTCTTCGCGCTGATATAGTCGATGTCAAGCAGCTTGCGATGGGACTGGTAAGTTTCCATCCAAATGTGCCGGAATCGATTGGCGTGATGTTTTTCATTCACCTCTTTTTCGTTTCGGTTCTGTTTGGATACTTCCCGTTCAGTAAGCTGATGCATATGGGCGGAATATTTATGTCGCCTACGCGGAATATGGCTAACAATAACCGCGAAAAGAGGCATGTAAATCCCTGGGACTATCCAGTCAAGACACATACATACGAAGAGTGGGAAGATGAATTCAGAGATGTAATGAAAGCGGCCGGTATGCCGTTGGAGAAGGAAAAATAGATATGGCTGAAAAAATGATAACACCAGAGGAGTTAGCCGGTGGCATCGATTACAAGCCAAAGAAGAAAACCTGGCTTGACCCGACAGTCGAATTCAAAAAGGGCACCTGGAACTATGCTGCTCCGCCTCAGAATCTGGAATATCTTGACCTTCCTAATCCGAGGAAATGGTCCCCGATTGATGAAGACTGGAAACTGCCGGATAACTGGAAAGAAATTATACTGGAGGGCCTGAGAGTCCGAATCAAAAGATTCCGCTCTCTCCAGCTCTTCATGGATATATGTGTACGCTGCGGCGCCTGTGCCGATAAATGTCACTTTTTCATTGGCTCGGGCGATCCGAAAAATATGCCGGTGCTTCGTGCCGAACTTCTGCGTTCGGTCTACCGCAAGGACTTTACCACGGCCGGCAAGATCATGGGCAAGATGGTAGGTGCACGTGAGCTGACAGTGGATGTGCTCAAGGAATGGTTCTACTATTTTTATCAGTGCACCGAATGCCGCCGCTGCTCGGTCTTCTGCCCTTATGGGATCGACACGGCTGAGATTACTATGATTGCGCGTGAGCTTATGAACCTGGTGGGAATCAATATCGAATGGATTTGCACTCCCGCCGCCAACTGCTTCAGAACCGGCAATCATCTCGGTATCCAGCCGCATGGCTTCGCCGACAGTATCGAGTTTGCGGTAGACGAGCTGGAGGAACTTACCGGAATCAAGGTGGATGCACCGATCAACAAGAAAGGCGCCGAGATCCTGTTCGTGGCGCCCTCGGCCGACTACTTTGCCTCCCCGCATTATTACACGCTGCTGGGCTACCTGGCGTTGTTTCATGAAATCGGCCTGGATTATACATGGAGCGCCTATGCTTCCGAGGGCGGCAATTTCGGGCTGTTCCATTCGCATGAGATGATGAAGCGTCTTAACGCCAAGATTTATGCCGAGGCCAAACGTCTGGGCGTAAAATGGATTCTGGGCGGTGAGTGCGGGCACATGTGGCGCGTTATTCATCAGTATATGGATACCCTAAACGGCCCGGCGGATTTCCTGGAAGAACCGGTGTCACCGATAACCGGTACCAAATTCGAAAATGCCAAAAATACAAAGATGGTTCACATAATGGAATTCACCTCCGACTTGATTCGGAACAACAAGCTGAAACTGGATAAATCGCGAAACGACCACTGGCATCCGACCTTCCATGATTCCTGCAATCCGTCCCGGGGTATGGGACTGATAGAGGAGCCTCGTTATGTTATCAGGGCCTGCTGCAATCAGTTTACGGAAATGCCCGAGAACACGATTAAAGAACAGACCTTCTGCTGCGGTTCGGGTGCCGGTCTGGGTACGGATGAGAATATGGAGATGAGGTTCAGGGGAGGTTTACCCAGAGCCAATGCTACAAAGTTCGTTCACGACTGCGATGGTGTCAATATATTACTCTGTATCTGCGCAATCGATAAAGCGACTCTTCCGCCGCTTCTGGAATACTGGGTACCCGGTGTTGAAGTCGGTGGTATACATGAGATGCTCGGTAATGCTCTTATCATGAAGGGCGAGAAAGAGCGAACCACCGATCTTCGCGGAGAGCCGCTTGCCGGAGTTGAATCCGAGGAAGAGAAAACGGAAGAGGAGGTGAGCGAGGATGCATAATACCGGAAAAGTGATAATCGGCCTATTGATCTTCCTCGTGATTGCCGCCTTTCCGATCTGGTATGCGGTGGCCGGTGGTAAGACCGGGGATTTACCCGAGCTGGAAAAGGCCGTTAAAGGTGAAAACTGTGTGATTGACAGCGTTGAGATGAGAGAGATTCATATGGCGCTTCTTGATGAATGGCGGGATGAAGTGGTGCGCGAGGATGACAGATGGTATAAGTCCATGACCCTCGACAGCACTATCGAAAAGAGCCTCACCCGCTCCTGTCTGGGCTGTCACACGAGTAAAGCGGATTTCTGCGACCGCTGTCACAATTACCTTGCGGTTTCGCCGTATTGCTGGGATTGTCACGTCGATCCAAAGGAGTTTAAGTAATGGGTATAGATAGAAGAGGATTCATGAAGATATCCGGCTTAACCATCCTGGGGATAGCCGGCGGCGCCTCGATAGACGGATTGGCGAGCCCCCAGACTCCTCATGATAAAGCCGGAAGAGCCGGGGAAAAGAGACTGGCTATGGTTGTCGACCTCAAAAAATGCCACAGTCAGGAAGGCTGTAAGGATTGTGTAACGGCCTGCCATTTATATCATAACGTTCCCGATTTCGATAATCGCAAGGACGAGATCAAATGGATCTGGAAGGACTCATTCCACCATGCCTTCCACAGCATGGAGCATGAGCATCTGGAGGAGAGTATCACCAAAGGTCCCACCCTGCTTCTATGCAATCACTGCGACAATCCGCCCTGCACCCGGGTCTGCCCGACCAAGGCAACCTGGAAGCGTGAGGAGGACGGTATTGTGATGATGGACTGGCACAGATGTATCGGCTGCCGCTATTGTGTGGTTGCCTGTCCCTATGGATCACGGAGCTTCAACTGGAGAGATCCTCGTCCGCATATAAAAGATGTCAATCCCGACTTTCCGACACGGACACGCGGTGTGGTCGAAAAATGCACATTCTGCGAACTTCGTCTGGCCAAAGGACAGAAACCGGCCTGTGTGGAGGCCTGCAAGGAGGGCGCTCTGCTTTTCGGCGATCTGGAGGATCCGGAGTCTGATGTCAGGAAAGCGCTCGATGGAAGATTCTCAATCAGACGTAAACCCGAACTCGGGACTGAACCCGAAGTCTATTATTTAGTGTGAGGTGCCCATGATAGAGAATGCATTAAGAGGAAGTAAAAGATACTGGACCTGGATATTTTTCCTGCTCGCGGTAATATTCGTCGGGTTTCTGTTCTACCTCAGACAGTTTCATGAGGGTTTGGGAATCACCGGCTTATCGCGGGATGTTACCTGGGGATTCTATATTGCCCAGCTTACATTTCTTGTAGGTGTGGCGGCTTCGGCGGTTATGGTCGTCCTGCCGTATTATCTGCATAATTATAAAGCGTTCGGCAAAATTACAATTCTGGGAGAGTTTTTGGCCATCAGTTCGGTTATTATGTGTATGTTATTCGTAGTAGTCGACATAGGTCAGCCATCCAG
>WJIM01000128.1 GCA_014730285.1 Candidatus Zixiibacteriota bacterium | reverse complement strand
TCCGGAGGATCAGGCGAAAGCCGCAACGGCCGCGAACAGATAATTCCGGCAATTGAGGCGGTTCAGGCAAAATACGGTTCCCTGCCCCTGACTGAACGGTTAAGCGGAGTCGTCAGGGCCAAAAACCAGGTCGAAATCTACCCCGAAATCAGCGCCATTATAAGCGCTGTGCACGTACAAAGCGGCGACGAGGTCGATGAGGACCAGCCGCTCGTAAGCCTTCGAGATAGGGAATTTCGAGAGAGATTAAAGCAGGCACGGGCTGCCCTTCAAATAGCCAAGGCCCAGGCCAATCAGGCCGAAGCCAGGCTCAAGGAAATTGAGTCTGAGCTCAGGCGCTCCCAGGCGCTGGCGGAAAAGAATCTCAGCAGCGAGGCTGAACTCGAGGCAATCGAAACCCGGGCGGTTTCGGCCCGAGCCGATGTTGAACTTGAACAGGCACGTATTGAGCAGGCCCAGGCTACGGTATCCGAACGTGAAGAGGCGCTCTCGCGTACAATCATCCGTGCCCCTGTAGAAGGAACAGTCGGAAATCGTAACGCCGAGGTTGGTATGATGGCAAGCCCCTCGACCCGCATCTTCACTCTCGGTCAACTTGACAGTGTACGGGTGGAAGTTGTGCTTACCGACCGTATGCTAAACTATATTGAGTCTGGACAGCGCACCGAAATCCGGGGCGGAAATCTTGCGCCCGGCGGTCTGGAAGCATCATTATCACGAATATCGCCGTTCCTCCACCCCATTACTCACAGCACAGATGCCGAAATCGATCTGCAAAATCCGGATCACAAGCTAAAATCGGGAATGTTCGTATCCGTTGACATTTACTACGGCGAAAGTGAACAGGCAACACTTGTTCCCCTGAGCGCTCTTTATGAAAATCCGTTAACCGGCGCTACCGGGATTTATGTCAGCCGGGATACACTGAACCGAATTCCGGTCGAGCCTCTGGGTAAGGGCGAGACCGGCAGTCTCACCGAGCCGATTCCATTTGAATTCGTGCAGGTTGATGTAATCGCCAAAGGCCGTATGAGCGCTGGTATACGAGGTATCGAGCCGGAAAGCTGGGTCGTGACGATCGGACAGGATTTACTGGGCGGCGAGTCCGGTATGGCACGAGTACGGCCGGTCGACTGGTCCTGGGTAGAGAATCTGCAGAAACTTCAGCGCGAGGATCTTCTACAGGAGATCATGCAGGAACAGCAGGCCGTCAAAGATACGGCATCATCGAGCATACAATAATATTTTAGACAAATTTTGATACTATGAATATTACCAGAGTAGCAGTCAATCGTCCCATCGCCACGATCATGGTGTTTTTGATAATTATCGTGATCGGCATTATGGGATTCCGTTTCCTTCCGGTTGACCTTCTCCCCCCAATTGAATATCCCATGCTCAGCGTCTCCACCACTTACCCCAATGTCGGCCCGGAGGAGATTGAAACGATCATAACCGACAGGGTTGAAAACGCCATCGCCAGCGTGCCCAATATCGAGGAGGTGCGTTCCAGATCCTCGGAAGGGCGAAGCCGGGTCACACTCGAATTTGCGCAGGGCACGAATATCGATGCGGCGGCCAATGATGTCAGGGCCGCGCTCGACCGCATACGCGATGACTTTCCTCCCGAGGTAGAACCGCCCCGCCTCTGGAAATTCGATCCCGATAACTTTCCCGTGGTGATTCTGGGAGCTCAGTCCGACCGCAGTATGGAGGAATTGACGCGGCTTCTGGAGCGCGAGATTTCTCAGCGTTTCGAGCAGATACCGGGTGTCGGTTCGGTGGATGTCTGGGGCGGAATTTACCGCGAGATTCAGGTACGTTTGAAACGCGACCGTTTGGCCTCAAGCCGTCTCTCGGCCGCCGATGTGCGGGATGCGCTTCAGGAGGAAAATGTCACTCTGCCGGGCGGGGATATGCGCGAGGGAATCAGCGACATGTATGTCCGTACCCGGGGTGAATTTCAGACGATCGAGCAAATCGCATCTACAATAATAACGGTTATTGACGGCAAACCGATCCGTGTTGGGGACGTGGCGGAGGTTGTGGACGGTTACGAGGATGTCAACCGTCTGGTACAGATCGACGGCCGCCCCATGATCCGCATGGGTATCCGTAAGCAGTCCGGAGCCAATACTGTAGCCGTGGCTGAACGGGCACGTGCGGTGATGGAACAGATAGATAGAGAGCGGGATGATCTCGATCTCATGATGGTTATCGATCAAAGTGATTTTATTCAAAATGCCATAGATAATGTTCAGAATTCGGCCCTGTGGGGAGGGCTGCTGGCAATTCTCGTTTTATATATATTCCTTAGAAACGGTTCCACGACTTTTATTATTGCCTTGTCAATCCCGATTTCTATTATCGCTACCTTCGGCCTTTTGTTTTTTAACGGCATTTCGCTTAACCAGATGAGCTTCGGCGGTCTTGCGCTGGGAATAGGATTGATTGTCGACAATTCCATTGTGGTGCTGGAAAATATCGTACGATTGCGTGAACAGGGCAAAAACCTAAAGGACAGTTCGCTCATCGGAGCAAAACAGGTAACCGGCGCGATTGTCGCCTCCACTCTTACCACCTCGGTCATCTTTCTTCCGGTTGTATTTATGCAGACAATCTCCGGCATGCTCTTCAAGGAGCTGGCTATGGTAGTGGTCTTTGCGCTTCTCTGCTCCCTGTTTGTAGCGCTGACTATAGTGCCAATGCTGGGCAGCCGTTACCTGACAGTTAAGAAAAAGGATGAAGATTCGCCGAAAAAACAATCGCGTTTTGCCAGATGGACCGAAAAGCTCGAATCGATATATGTGAGTTTTATAGGCAAAGCAGTCAATCAGAAAAAAATCGTCTTTGGCGTGGCCGGATCGCTTCTGATAGCAACCCTATTTCTATGGCAGCTCTTACCGGTGGAACTTGCACCACAAACGGATGCCAACGAAATCGATATAGAGCTGGAAATGGCACAGGGTACGAATATCGCCGTAGTCAATAATTATTTGCATGAGATGGATTCCCTGGTACGTGAGGTACTCCCCATGGATCAGATTGAGCATATCTCTATCGAAATCAGGCCGGGTGATGCCGAGGTCGAAATCTCACTGAAGAATGCAGAT
>WJIM01000008.1 GCA_014730285.1 Candidatus Zixiibacteriota bacterium | reverse complement strand
GTTATACAACGGTCAACTGTTCCGGTTGTCAGAATTTAAATGAAATTATCAATCCCGGTATATTATCGGCGCCTAATGCCGCGGGCTGAAGGTTCATGCGCCGTTCACGGTTCAGGCGGAAGATTTCGTTCGACACCGCCCAGCCGTAAACCACCGCAAAATATACATCTGAGGGCCAATGCGATTCCGAAGTAAGCCTTTGCACACAGACTGTACCAACAGCCGTATAAGCTGCAATCTTGAACGGCAGGAAATCTATATGCCGTGAAAGTATGGTCGCCACCTGCGAAACATTGGCGGCATGCCCCGAGGGAAATGAGGTACCGCCGTTAAGCTCAAAATACCGCGGTCCCAGTTCCTCGTTTGGACGACGGCGTCCCAGAAGACGGTTTGCGGCTACTTTTATCAGTCCGGCCACATAATATGATTCAAGAATCTCGGCCGGTATCTGCACCAGCTTGTCAATTCCGGAGACATACCCGAAAGCGAGAATCGCTATATAATACTTGGCCGACCGTCCGCCATGCCCGATTTCGTCAAAAAACTCTCCCGCCTCACTGATCTCTTTCATTACCTCATTATCCCGATTGCGCTGGAAGATATCGTAAATCTCCTGATCGTAGATATATATAATGCCGCCTGCGGCAATTATCCCTCCCAGCCAGAGCGCATCAGTAGTACTGATTCTTGAGGGCGCGGAATAGATATGCACCGCATCCGAGAACATATTCTCGGCGGCACTTCCGATATCACTGAAAAGTTTGCGCTGCGCCTTTTTGCGGCGTTCCATAGCATCATCATCGGAATAGTAAACTGAGTGAAAATCGCGGCAATATTCTTGCGAGTGGAAACTGCTCTTATCAAGCTCAATATCGCGAATATCAAAGTCATCAGCACGCAGGCTATTTGGGAAGAGCACTGCCGGCAGAATCATAAGGTATAGCAGTGAATGAGATCGTGCCATCAAACACTAACCTCGAGACCGACCGGGCAATGATCCGATCCCATGATCTTTGGCAGGATATAGGCATCTTTTACTTTTTTCTTCAAACTCTCGCTGACAATAAAGTAATCGATTCTCCATCCCACATTCCTGTCGCGTGCCCTGCTTTTCATGTCCCACCAGGTGTACTGCTCCGGCTCCTGATTGAACATCCTGAACGTGTCGAAATAGCCATGATCGAAAAGCTTATCCATCCAGGCACGTTCCTCGGGAAGAAATCCGGAGACCTTCTCATTTTCCTTCGGGCGTGCCAGGTCGATCTCCTTATGGGCTGTGTTAACATCACCGCAGATTATGATTTTCTTTCCCTTCTTTTTTAAATTTTCAGCATAGTCGAAAAAGGCATCGTAAAAATCCATCTTGTATTTCAGACGATCCTTTGACTGCTTGCCGTTCGGGAAATATATATTGAAGAGCACAAATTTATCGTATTCGGCGATTATGGTCCTGCCCTCGATATCGAATACCGGAGTGTCTAAACCGTGCTTTACGTTATTCGGTTCGATTTTGCTGTAGAGCGCCACCCCGCTGTAGCCCTTTCTTTCAGCCGATGAAAAGTAGACATGATATCCCTCGACCTCTTTCAACTGCTTCGGGACCTGCTCCTCCTGAGCCTTAGTCTCCTGCAGGCAGAGGATATCGGGCTGTTCGGTAAAAAACCATTCCAGCGCACCTTTTTTATGGATTGCCCTGATGCCGTTAATATTCCATGAAAGCATTCTGATTTTTTTCATATCACATTCCCTTTCGCTTCGAACAGACGTTATCGGATGAGAAAATAATACAAATGGCGGGAAATGAAATGATTAAATGTCAAAAAACATCTTGTAGGTGAGACGGATATTTCTGCCCGCCTCGGGGAGTATCGATTTTATGCGGGAGAGGTGATTTCGGTATGGTGTGTCCAGTATATTATCGAAATTCAGGGTAATTGAATGAATTGTCCCTGATGTGGAAAGCTGATATTGAAAGTAGCTGCCGTATACGACATATCCCGCGGTCGGTTCTTCGAACTCGTCAACTCGATCCTGCCGCGCAGCCCATTGAGCGGAAAGCCCCAGACCGAAACGGTCGTTTGCATATTTGATTTCCGCCTGGCCCTTAAGAGGTGGTATCTGGGGCAAGGGGGCGTCGTTATCCTCGAACTCTCCCCGTGTATAGCTGATCGAATTCGAAAGCGAGAGATGATCTGTGAACTTTAGTTCTATCTGGCTTTCCGCGCCGTACAGCCGGGCTGATACCGATGATGAGGCGTAGACTGGCAGGAAAGTGGCATAGTTTATCTCGCCGGTGTTGCGCTGAATAATATAATCGCTGAGCCTGTCATAGAAGATCGTGCTCATAAAATAAAATCTATCACTTTTGTAATATGCAAAAAGCTCGCTTCCGATTCCGCTTTCACTTTCAAGATCGGGATTTCCTGTTTCGTATGAATATGCCGCCAGATGCGGCCCCTCGGAGAAAAGTTCCTCGATTGTTGGGGCACGTGAGGATTTGCTGAGTGTCGCACCGGTTGCGAACGATTCGGAAAAATCATATAAAGCCGAAACCGAGGCTGAAAATGTATTAAATGTCCTTTCCCTGATATAGCCGATTTCCGAGTCCGGATCATCTTCTTCAGGATTAACTGAATTGTAATCGTAGCGAAGCGCCGCCTCGAAACTGAATTTGTCGAGCCGGAATGTTTCGTACAGATATGCGGCCAGGTTCAATGATTTGGTGGGCGGATTGAATACAAATCCGCCTATATCATAATCGCGGTATTCGAAAGAGAGACCAAAATTCCCATTGTCGAAAACGCCCAAATCAGAGTGCTTCAGGTTCGCATATCCAAGGTAATTGATCACCTTGAACTCCGAGCCAATCGAGCCGTTTGATTCAAATTCCTTGTGACGGTAATAGGCTCTGCTCAAATGAGTCTCGATACTGTTGTAGGTATCATGATTAAGATGGTAACGAGCCTTCAGATTGAACTGCCTTTTGAGCATGTCGATCCGTACACCGTTGGGATGAGCGCCCACAAACCCGCCGGGGATGCCGTACTCCAGATCGAAATAACGGTATGATCCGCCGATATAGCCGCTATTTCCTATATAGCCAGTTCCCAGGCTGTAGTCCAGATTTTCGGCGTCGGAATTATCCAGCGCGCCTTCAGGAGTGTCCAGATCGGCGCTCTGCCGTCTGCTCATTTCCATCCTGATAGCAAGAGGATTTATCGGCACCTCAGCAATAAAGGAACCCAGACTGCCATCATTGGCGCTTTCCCCATAAGCCCCCAGAGTGCCGTAAATATTGTCATGTATCTCGGTTGGAATTTCGTTGCGAACGACATTTACTATTCCCCCGATTGTAGTGGAGGTTTTGGTCAGCACTTTCGGCCCGCGAATGACTTCCAGACGCTCCAAAGTAAACGGCTCGATAGTGACGGCATGATCGGGAGAGGTAGCCGAGAGATCGGTGGTCTTGTTGCCGTCCTCGCTGATTAGGACACGGTCACCTCCCAGGCCTCGTATGACCGGTCGCGCCGGAGCGGGCCCCATGGAACGCATCGCCAGGCCGGTTTCGTTTTTGAGCGTAGAGGCTATCGTATGTCCCAGTTCTTTCTGAAGCTCTCTGCCGCCGAGCACATCGGACAGCTCGCTCAATTCCTCAAAACGCGTGCCGTTGCGCTCCCCGGTAACGATTACCGGGGAGGCTTCAATTGCTTTGGGGAATACATAGACTGCAATTTTCTTATCTTCATTCGGATTATAATCAATTTGAATTGCCTTATCCTTATATCCGATTCTGAAAATTTTCAGATCATATTCTCCTGCGGCTAATCCGCTAAAAGAAAACAGTCCCCCCGTGTCTGTTTTAGTCTGAAGATTCTGTCCGGCAATTTCCACGATGGCATTATCTACCGGCTCGTTGGTCTCGATATCAATCACAATCCCCCTCAGACAGCACTGGGGAGTATCCGCCCACAGAGTGCCCAACGGTTTTATGCACAGCATCAGGGTGGCTATGATTAAAACATAGCCAATCCCAAATCCCACATTCTTTTTTTTAAACATTTTAATTCACCACGACATTAATGGGTGTAAATGTTTTTCCAACCGCTCCATCATGATAAATATAAACCGTTATAGTGGCAGTTCCGGCGGAAACCGCTTCCAGCTTGAAGGCCCAGGGCTCCTCCGGTTCCTGTCCGGTTATATTGACCACTGAAGTGTTGCTGCTTTCAACTACCAGTGAATGTGGCGGTACGCCGGGCCAGAATGCAATATCCTCATAATCGAAGAAAATCGCTTCAATGTGGTCGGTGGTATTTCCGGCCGTGAGCGTAAACGAACCCTCACTGTCATTGCCACTGCCAGCTATATAGGCAGTTGCCAGCAGATCCTCACTTTCCTCATCATATAATCGCACGCCCACCGGTGCACCATGAAGCACGGTCTCATCAATAACCAGTGGAATCGGAAGTGTGGTAAAATCGGGATGATCTATATGCATTATTTTAAATTCAACAGTGGTTTGTCCGGCCTGATTTCCTTTCAGATGAAATTCGAATTCACCGTCCTCGCCCTCATGCCACCATAATTGTGCCAGGTCGGGATCGGCGAAATCGGCGGCAAACCATTTATTATCCTCCTCAGGAGGATCAACAAGGTCGCCGTCATCATTATAAAAGCGTACGTTCCAATGCGGGTTAAGACCTTGGCTGGCATACAGAGTATCCAGATAAGCGGTTTGATCGCCGGCATCATACTCGGGACCGTAATAATCCAGAACCGTCGCACCGGATTGGAAAATTACCATCCCAACGGCCTCGAAATGCTCACTCTGGGGCGAAATTGGATCGTCGTCACAGGATATCGCAAAAATCGCAATTAAAACAAACGCAAATACGGGCGCCAAACGACGCACAATCCTTAAAAATCTATTTGAAAGCATATTATGCTCCTAGTCTACAATGCTATGTTATCTTACCCGTCCTCATGTTCCCAGAGGTCCGGTATCAACGTTAATTAGAATCTAAAAGAGAAATTCAGGCAGAGAAAGGAGGGGCGCGAGGAGAGATTGGTCCGGCATTCTCAAACGAGACGAAGTCATTATAATCGGGTTCGAGGTACTCATCCGAATCTCCCGGAGCTTCCGGTGTGATTTCAGCCTCGATTGTGCCGGAGGAATTTATGGCGAAGGCATACACCGGGCAGATGTGGTTATGCTTTATTACAGCATGGTCACAGCAATGCTCTATGCCATGGTTATGAAAAAGATCGGCTGATGTATGGGTTGTTCCAAACAGGCCAATCAGTATTGCTATGTAAATCGTAAATTTCTTCTTGTTCATATTTTTCCAATTTAATATTACTTCGTAATACTGCAATATCAAAATTGATAAAATTGTTCCACACTGTTTTCCAGGGCCTATATAAAAATCTATTTAAACGGTAAAGAATCTTGACAAACGGAGTGCAAAGGATATATTATTTTCAGAGCCTAATAACAAATCACGACTGATCCAACCTGCACCATTGGCGATTTGCTTTTAATAGTTGAAACGATAAACATTTTTGGGGGCATGCGAATTAGTAGTTAATAAAACTGCCAGCGCCTTTCAATGGTGCATGGTATGTCTCAATACCCTTCAGGGTTCCAACTAAAAGAATGCCTCAAGTCGTGACGACCTGAGGCATTCTATTATTCCTTCATGTTCATTTCTATTGCTGCTGTTCTTCCTGCACCTGCATATCCTTCTCCGGATAAAGCACAAAAACAGCATAGTTGGACATATCCAGGTATTCTCTGGCAGTTTCCTGAATATCCCCGGCATCCAGTTCCGAAACAAGCTCTTCGAGATGCAGTATCCTGCGCGGATCGATATCATGGCGGTATGCCTGGCGCAGACTTGAGAGCCAGAATCTGTTTTCCTTTAAGTCCTTCTCTCTTTCGCGTCTCTGCATTTCTGCGACTTTCTGGACATAGCTGTCCTCGATACCATGCTGCTGCAAGCTGTCAAGCTGCATAAATACCGTTTCGGTCAGCTCCTCTACACGCTCAGGGTTGCACCCGAATGTGATACCGAACTGATATTCCTCTTCGGGATATTTTGAGGTGGAGGCCCAGACACCAACGCCGTAAGTACCGCCCATGTCCTCACGCAGAACCTCACGCAGTTTGATGCGAAGGCAGCTGGCGGTGGACATCAGGTCGTAGCGATTCTGACGGCTCCACTCGAAATCACCCGGAAATAGAATGCGCACATAGCTTTTCGGCTCCAGGCCTTTACGCACCTGTTTTTCAACCAGGCCGCCGGGTGGATCGATTTCAAGATTGCGCCAGCTTTCGGTACGGCCTGTTGAGGGCAGGCCGCCCAGCCAGGTCTCGATCATAGGCCTGATCTCATCCGGATTCAGGTTGCCCACCAGGACAAATGTAAAATCGCCGGCATCGGCAAAGCGATCATTGTATATCTCGATTGATTTATCCAGATCCATCTCCTCCAGACGTTCCAGCGACCAAGGTTTCATGCGCGGATGATGTTGAGTCATTGTCCAGCTTATAGTATCGCTGAAAACAGCCTCGGGATTGGAACTGCGGTTCTCATATACAGTTGTCAGCCTGTTCTTGTAAGATTGAAAGGCCGTGCTGTCGGTACGGGGATTGGTGAAGAACAAGTATATCAGCTGGAACATCGTTTCCATATCCTCCGGCGAGGCGCTGCCGCTAATACCTTCCTCCTCGGAACTCATCCATGGTGAAACGTTGACAACTTTTCCGGCCAGCATCTTATCCAGCTTTATCTTATTCAAATCCGCTATTCCGCCCTCATTCATCAAGGCTGTGGCGGTAGTGGCCGCCATGTAATCATTGTCCGAAACAAGCGAGGTCCCACCCGGACTAAAGGCGTTGAAACGCACCTCGTCATTTTTGAAGTCCGTAGGCTTCAGGACAACCTCGACACCATTGGCAAGGGTCCAGTGATATGTATCGATCTCCTCGATATACTCTTCGGTGACAATTTCGGAGCCCTGGGGCGGATTTTCGACCAGCGGCTTATCCGAAACCTCATCGGAGTATGCCATGATATCACTGGCCTCAACCTTTTCGAAGACAGCCAGAAGATCTTCCTCCGTTGGGATTTCAAGCCCTTCCTTCTCCGGCGAGTTGACCATGATCACACGGCTTTCATCACGAATCCATTTGTCGGCCAGCTCGTTGATCTCATCCAAAGTGATATCCGGCACAACCTGCTGGTAAAGCTCGTATT
>WJIM01000127.1 GCA_014730285.1 Candidatus Zixiibacteriota bacterium | reverse complement strand
CGGAAAGTAGTATAGCAAATCGGGAATTGTCTCAATTCCCTCCTCTTTCAATAGTTTAGCTTTTTTGGGACCGACCCCTTTCAGATACTGGAGCTCGCTGTGCTGGTTTTTATTTTTATCTTGCATATCAGCAAAAATGGAATTTAAAATAGTTTTGGCAAGTTTAAACGAAATAATTGTTACACTGTATTATATATGGACTTAGCAATCGAGAGGCAATGATATTTTAACATTCGGGGGAATACATCACAGATTTCATTGTATAAGGGAAAAGAATAAAAGTGGAAGGAGAATATCATGAAAAAAGGGATTATAATTGTCTTTGCAGCGGTAATGCTGTTGAGTTCAGCTTTGTATGCTGATCTGGCGGTTACAGTCTATAACCAGAATCTGGGAGTGGTCAAGGACCAGCGTTCTATCGATTTTCAGAAAGGCAAATTCGAATATTCGCTGGTTGATGTGCCCAGCCAGATTGATCCTACTTCGGTACATTTCAAGCTCTTACAGAATCCGGATGCGGCCGCTCTGCTGGAGCAGAATTACCGCTACGATCTGGTTGGATTCAACAAAATTCTGGATAAGTACATTGATAAAACGATTGAGATGGTTCATGAGGATGGCCGGATTTATTCCGGGACATTGCTCTCCCATGACGGCAATACGGTTACATTAATGAAACCGGATAACTCTCTTGAAGTGGTTCAGACCGAGAAGATTACCAAATTCGATTTTCCCAAACTGCCCGAGGGGCTGATTACCAAGCCGACTCTGGTCTGGCTTTTTGATTCGGAACTTTCCGGAAGCCAGGATGCCGAGGTGTCGTATATGACCAAGGGCATGAACTGGCATGCGGAGTATGTGGGAGTCATTTCGCAGAAAGATGACTATCTGGATATATCGGCATGGGTCTCTATTGAAAATAACTCAGGTGCGACCTTTAAAGACGCCAAATTGAAGCTGGTCGCAGGAGATCTGAATTTGGTCCCTGATAGGCCGGTCGTGAGGCGCGAGCCAGTGTATGTGACCGGCGAGATAGCACAGGCAGCGCGGGGTTTCGAGGAGAAGGCATTTTTCGAGTATCACCTTTATACTTTGCCTCGAACCACCAGTCTGGCCAACAAGGAAATCAAACAGATTTCACTCTTCGAACCCACAACTACCCCGGTCGATAAAAAATATGTTTACACCGGGAGAAGCGATGTAAAAGTCAATCTTGAATTCATGAATTCTGAGGAAAATGGCATGGGCATGCCGCTGCCCGCAGGAAAAGTGCGGATTATGAAAAGGGATTCCGATAATGCTCTTGAATTCGTAGGCGAAGATAGGCTCGATCACACCCCTCGAGACGAGAAAGTCGAATTGTTTCTCGGCAATGCTTTTGATCTGGTGGGTGAGAGAATTGTTCATGATGTGCGTGTAATTGCAAAAGGTGTTAGCGAAGAAGATGTCGAAATCAAGCTGAGAAATCATAAGGAGGATGAGGAGGTTGAGATTATTGTAAGATTGCGCTTGCCTCGTTCGAAAGTTAAAATCCTGAAGAGCAATTTTGAGTATAATAGGGTGGATGCACATACAGTTGAATTCGTTGTGCCGGTGAAGCCGGATGAGGAAAAGATATTGACCTATACGGTTAGAACAGAATCATAAGTCTGTGCATGATAATTATTTCACAAAGTATTTGACAATCACTATGAGGTTTGTTAAAATTCACCAAATTTGAAAGGAAAACAGGAGGAAACCGGTTTGAAAAAACTACTCATTTTTATATTGGCAATATTGATATTAACCAGCTCGATGGTTGTGGCGCAAAGGCGTCTCGATTATAACGGCTATATCCGTTCGGCCAAAATCTATCTGGATTTGACGCCGAAGGATTATAAGAAAGCCGCTGAGATGCTCGAGGCGGCGATCGAATATTTTCCCGACGAGCCGCCGATCGAGGCTCATTTTATCCTGGGAAATATTTATGCCGACAAGAACCTGTTTGAGGAGATGCGCAAGGAATACGATTATGTTTTGAATCTCTGCGATACGGCTCAGGATAAAGACGTTAAGAAAGAATGCGAAAAGGAAGACTATGCCGAGCGAATCCACAAAGTGCTCGCCTCGAACTGGATACAGCAATACAACAACGGCGTGAATGCGCTCAAGCGTGCGCGCAGTGAGGCTGAGAGTTGTGAGGGAATTACGGATTCCATTTTGAAAATGGAATGTGATTCCAGCACTATGGAATTGTATATGTATGCTGCTGAGTATTTCGAGACCTCCACGATGATACTGCCGGACTCGGCTCAGGGCTGGATTAACCTGGGACTGATCTATTACAGCATCGACAGCACTGAAAAGGCGATGGAATTCTACAATAAAGCGCTGGAGATAAATGACGAAGATCTGTCGCTTCTGTCCAACACGTTCTCGATCTACTTCAATACCGGAAATTATGAAGAAGCGATTGAGGTTGGTAAGAAGATGCTGGAACTGGAACTGACCGAACAGAGCCGTGCTGATGTGCTCTATAATATGTCGTTTGCTTATAATACCATCGATCAGATTGACAGCGCTATAGTCTATCTGAAGAAGTCAGTCGAAATTACGCCGGATTCGCCGGATGCGCTCTATAATCTGGGAGCTTTCATAATTAAGGGCGGCGCCGGTCTGGCAACCAGATTGGGTGATCTCCAGGATTCAGTTGAAGCTGACCCGGAAAAATATGAGCCAATCAGAGATGCGGTGCAGGATTCATTGCAGGAGAAATATAGAGAAGCGGCCGAAGTTTTCGAGCAGACTGTCGAGCTTCAGCCGGAGAATATGGATGCTCTGGATTGGCTGGGACGAGCCTATTTCTTCCTGGAGGAATGGGATAAATCCAAGCAGGCATACCAGAAAATCATCGAACTCGATTCCGATAATGAAGATGCCTGGTGCCAGTTGCTTCTGATATACCTCAAGGAAAACAACAGAGAGAAGATTTTGGAAGCTCGTGAGCATTGCAAAAGATACGACAAAAAGAAGAAATAGAATTAGATATTTTGAAATCAGGCAGCCCACAAGGGCTGCCTTTTATTTTCGATATGATTGCAGATGTTGTCATATTTAATGGCCCTCCCAAAATCCTGAGCTACAGATTCGACAACGCTGACGACATCAGTCTTCAGGAGGGGCAGCGTGTGGTAGTGCCGCTGGGACGGCGCAAAGCCTTTGG
>WJIM01000126.1 GCA_014730285.1 Candidatus Zixiibacteriota bacterium | reverse complement strand
ATGCGGCGCGCCGGAACCGCTCTGGCCGGTTTTTCCCACAAGATCGCCCTTTGTGAAGCGGAATTGGTCTTTTTCCGGGAAAAGATTGACCTTAAAGCGTTTATCGGCTAACTGATTCTCGCGCACATACTTCTCAACCTCGGGCGTGAACTCCGAAAGATGGCCGTACACAGCGATATTGCCGTCATCCAGCTTCAAATAAACCACATTGCCGTACCCCCACCAGTTCGAGGCCACCCGCCACAGGTAGCTATCCTCAACTGCCACAATATTATAGCCGGTTTTCCCGAATGTCCTGACATCTATTCCGGCATGGTAATGGCCGCCCCGGAAGGCGCAGAAATGCGAGGTCAGCTCTTTTGAGGCCGGCAGTGGCCAGAGATACTCTGCATGCACGGGAATTGCGATAAATATTAATGCAGCCAGGGCCAGGCTGAAAATTCTCTTCTTTTTTTCCGATATATCCATCATATATTATACAGTCATAATCTTATTGACGTTATATTAGTATAACAAAAATAGCTTGCATTAGATTCAGCCAATGATATATTAAAAACTTGATTTAAAAGCAAAGGAGAAAATAATTATGATGCAGGAGTTACGCAATTTCAGCAAGGCCTTTTTGATCTTTGTTGTGATTGCATTTGTTGGATCGATCATATTCGCATGGGGCATGGATATCGGACAGGGTTCGGACGCTAAGGGTTATATTGCGGAGGTTAACGGTGAAGAGATAGATCCTCGAGTTTACGATAATTATCTGACTAATTTCACCAGGCAGCTTAACCAGAACGGCAGAATTCATCTGGACTGGGATATGGTAGTTCAGATTCGCCAAACCGCCTGGGATCAGATGATTATGGACATCGTCCTGCGTCAGCACATACAAGACCTCGGCCTGACCGTTTCCGACCGGGAGCTTTTCCAGTATCTGTACAATTATCCGCCCCAGTATCTCTGGAGCGAACCTGCTTTCCAGACCGAAGGACGTTTCGATATACAGAAATATCGGGATTTCCTGGCTGATCCGTCTTTTGCCCAGCAGGTGGCATATATCGAACAGCAGGAGGAGCCCAATATTCTGCGCTATCAGTGGAACGAGCTGATGCGTTCGACTATCCAGATTACACCGGAGGAGTTGATGCGTGAGTTCGAGCGTTCCAGCGAGCAGATGAAGGTCGATTACGCCTATGTCAGCACACGTATGGTTGAGGATCCTCCGCCTGTGATCGATTCACCCGATGTTGTTGAGTTCTACAACGAGAACAAGGAGAATTACAAACGTCAGGCTCAGGCGAATATAGAATATGTCAAATTTGATGTTTACCCTTCGGCATCCGATTCGACCGATGTATCCGATCTTAAAATCTGGATTCAACAATCTACCGAGGCTGAAGAAGATATCTTCCCGACATTGGCACAAATTGTCTCCGACGACAGCCGTTCCCAGCAGACCGGTGGTGATATCGGATGGATTTCTCGCGGCAAATATGCCCCCGACTTCGACAGCGCGGCCTTCGCACTCGACTCGGGTGATATCACCCAGGAACCGATAAGAACTTTTGCTGGCTGGCATATTCTCAAATGCTATGGCAAGCGCACCAATGATGAGGGCGTGGAAGAGGTCAAGATTTCGCAGATCGTCAAGAAGATCAGGCCCTCCGGCGATACTTTCTCGCAGTTCAAGGCCCGTGCCTCGACTTTTAAGGAGGAGCTAAAGGAATCGACATTTGAAGAGATTGCTGAGAAATACGAAAAGGAAATCCTTGAGACAGGTCTGTTCTTCGAGGGCAATACTGCGGGCCAGCTGGGGATGTCCCAGGAGGCCAATGAGTTCGCATTCGAGCACAAAAAAGGAAAGATCTCCGATATCATCATGGTGGCAAATCTGCAGCAGAACACCTTCAAATTCATAATTGCCCGTGTTAAGGAAAGACTGCCCGAACGTATTCTTTCTCTCGAGGAGGCCTACCGCTTTGCGATGACTGACTATCGCAAGAAAGTGCTTCTGGATAAGGCCTATTCCATCGCTGAGGATGTATATGAGGAAGCGGAAAAGACCCTTGATCTAAAAACAGCGGCCGAAAATCGTGAGGCCGAGTTTGTCCAGACCGAGTTCTTTACCCGGCGCGATACGCGTCAGAATCCGCTCTTCTCCGATCCGCAGTTTATGGGTGCGGTTTTCAGTCTCAGCAATGAAAACCGTTTTTCGAAACCGGTTTATACACGCAATGGCGTGGCCGTCATTATGTACACCGGACGGGTATTCAATCCGGCCGAGTTCGATATGAACCGCGAGAATATCTACAAAACTCTATGGGCACAAAAAGTAAACCGGACCTCGCAGAAATGGGCCGAGGAAATCCTGAACGAGGCCAAGATCGAGGACAACCGGCGCCTCGACTACAAATGGTTCTTCTAAAATAGATAAGAATTATAAAAAACGGCGGTGCTTATCACCGCCGTTTTTTTGTAATTTGTATCCCACATGAAATGTGGGTTCAATCGGTCATCCTTCTATATCACTATTTAGTGCGTCGCGCATGTCCCCATGCACGACTCACGAAACACTAATCTGAGTATCCTGCCATTCTTATCTTACATGTGGTCGCCAGGAATTCTATCCTGGTGAATCTTGATATTGCGTTAGAATCGACCTTCGTCAGGAATGGGTTCCCGACGGCACGTGAAAAGCTTTTGCGCAGTTGTAGGTCAAATGTCTGCGACATTTGACGTGTATTAGATTATCAAATCTCAAAGAGATTTGACCTGCTATGTCAATCATCATCTTAATCATTCCCGCTGCTTGCGCGGATAGGGCATCTCCGGTATAAATATCAATTTCCGTTCTCGTGCAGCTCATCCGCGGCACGTTCCGCCTTGGTCTTGAACATCTCAGTGATATCCATGTCCTCATCATGAGAGATTATCTTGTAATTCTCGAAGAAAAGCGAATCATCGGTTTCGAGGTTGATCTTGAAACGGAACTTCCTGCAGATATCTTTCAGCTTATTACGTCCCCGGTCACCGTTTAGAATTTCTCCCACATTGGGATGAACCACCAGATCGAACTTCTTATAGTTCGATCCCGCCTTGGCCCGCGCGAACCATCTCTCGATTTTCATCACCACCGACTCCGGCGAATACACCCGTCCCAGTCCCTGGCAGGTAGGGCAGGGGATAGAGAATGCCTGCAAGAGCGAAGGCTTGCTGCGCTCTCGTGTCATCTCGATCAGTCCGAAATCCGAAACCGGCAGGATCGAATTCTTTGCGCGGTCATTTTTGAATAAGCCCTTGAATTCCTCGTAAAGTCTTCTGCGGTTTTCGCGGTTGTACATATCGATAAAGTCCATAATTATCAAACCGCCGATATCACGCAGACGAATCTGCCGTGCGATCTCTCGCGCTGATTCCATGTTCACCTTCAGAATCGTATTTTCCTGATCCTTGGTGCCCACGAATCTTCCTGTATTGACATCGATCGTAACCATAGCCTCGGTCTGGTCAATAATCAGGTAAGCGCCCTTCTTGATCCAGACCTTGCGCTCGAGCATCTTGTCGATTTCCTGCTCTATTCGGTAGACATCAAAAATAGGCACATTGCCCTTATAGAATTCCACCCTGTCCTTGAGATGCGGCGCAACACCGCGCACATAGGACATGATCTTCTTGTAAGTATCCTTGGAATCGACCACAAGCTTGTTGGTCTCCTCGGAGAAATAGTCCCGGATAATGGAGGAGGTTATTCCGACATCCTTGTGCAAAAGCTCGGGCGGCTTGTTTTTTTCGTATTTCTTTGTAATTCGGTTCCAGAATTTCAGAAGCCTCTTCAAGTCTTTCTTCAGGATCTTCTCCGGCTGATTGGCCGCCTCAGTCCTGATTATTACACCGAAACCGTCCGGCTTGAGGTCGAAGAGAAGTTTGCGCAGACGTTTGCGCTCGTTCCAGTTGGTGATCTTGCGCGAAACGCGTACATGCCTCTCATTCGGGACCAGCACGATAAATCGTCCCGGCAGCGATACCGAGGTTGAAATCCGGGCGCCCTTCTGTCCTAATGGTTCCTTGATAACCTGCACCAGGATATCCTGGTCCTTTTTAATCAGCTTTTCGATCGGGGTGCCCTTGTGCTTTCGAATCAGCTCCGGTCCTGCCGAGTCATCATCCTCCATCAGGTCGAAATCGTAACGGGAAGATGCGCTCGAGTCGAAGCCTACATCGGATATATGCAGAAAAGCTGTCCTGTCCAGGCCCAGCTCCACGAATGCCGCCTGCATGCCTGGCAGTACGGCCGCCACTTTCCCCTTGTAAATCGCTCCGACATTACGTTCCTCGTCAGGCCGTTCAACCAGAAGCTCCACCAGCTTGCCATATTCCATAATGGCAATCCGCGTTTCGTGCAGATCGGCGTTGACGATAATTTGTTGATCCATTTGCAACTCCTGCAAAAGGCCGAGTTGCGCCTAAGTGAGGATATGTCCTTCCTTTATGGGGCAGCCGCGCATATAATCGCAGCAGGGGAGACGCCTCTTACCTTCCATCTGAATCTCGTCAATCAACACAGCATCCTTACCGGCCTTAACCACCAGTCCCTCTTTGTCATTGGCCGTAATTACCTCTCCGGGCTTGCGGGCCTTATCCGCTTCAAAAGCTTGAGCACGATAAAGCTTGAGCTTTTTGCCCTCAAAATGAGTGAATGCTCCCGGATTTGAGGATAGCCCCCGAATGAGATTAACAATTTTTTCTGCCGGCAATGACCAGTCGACATGACCGTCGGATGGCTTGATCTTGGGAGCCTTGCTGACCTGAGATTTATCCTGGGGCATAATTTCATAATCCCCGCTCTCCATAAGGTCTAAGGTTTGGAGTACCAGATCCGCTCCCAAAGCAGACATCCGGGCGGATAAATCATCAGCAGTTTCATTGGGTGCAATCGGCACCTTTTCCTGCAATATTATTCCGCCGGTATCGACCTTCTTTTGAATAGAAAAAGTTGTTAGCCCGGTTTCCCGCTCGCCGTTTATAAGTGCCCATTGTATGGGAGCGGCGCCCCGGTAATTCGGTAAAAGAGATGCATGAAGATTGACCGCACCCTTGGGCGGGATAGAAAACAGCTCTACCGGCAAAATACGAAAGGCCACGACCACGAATATTGCCGCTGCCAGAGCCGTCATTTTTGCCAGAAAACCTTCCTCCGATAAATTCTCCTGCTGGATAAGCTTAATTCCCTTATCCCTGGCCTTTTCGGCCACAGCAGGGGAGGCAGACTTTTTCCCCCGTCCCCTGGGACGATCAGGTGACGTCACAACGGCCGCCACCTCGTGTTTGGAAGATAAAAGCTTCTCTAAAGTTGGAACCGCAAATCGCGGATTCCCCATGAAGATTAGGCGCATCTTCAGCCGACTTTAATCTTTTTCAGCTTTCCGGAAAAAAGATCGCGCTGGGTGGCGGAGAGGTAATCGATGAACAACACCCCGTCAAGATGGTCATTTTCATGCTGGACAGCCCGGGCAGTTAAGCCGTAAGCCCTTATGCGCTTACGGTTGCCCTCCAAATCCGTGAATTCCACCACGATCTGTTCACCGCGGGGGACATCAAAATAAAGGCCGGGGAACGATAAACATCCCTCTTCCCCGATTACTTCACCTTTTTTCTCTATAATTTCAGGATTGATCATTATAAGAGGTTCAGCATCAAAATCGACCTGGGTAAGGTCTATAATAAAAACTCTTACATTTTCCCCTACCTGAGGGGCGGATAATCCAAGGCCCTTGGCTTTGCGCAGAGTATCGAACATATCCTGCACAAGCTGTTTCACCTTGTCATCAATTTTTTCCACCGGCTTCGATTCATTTCTCAGAATCGGTTCACCATAGCGAACTATTTCCCGTACAGCCATATTAAAACTTATTAACTTTCAACTTTACTCGCTATTGAGCTTTTAACAAATTCTACTTTAATATCATCGGAAATCTTAAGAACCACTTTATTTTGATCGTCCTGCATTGCAAAGATTGTGCCGAACATGCCGGAAGATGTTACCACACGATCACCCTTTTTCAATGTTCCCAGCATCGACTGGTGCTCCTTGGAACGTTTTTGCTGCGGCCTGATGATAAGGAAATATAAAACCGCAAACATCAGTGCGAACGGGATGAGCATAGTCAAAATACTGCCTCCGCCCGCAGGCTGGGATCCTAATACCAAAATAAAGCTATTCACTTGACCTCCAAAAATTTTTTATCCTAAAGTTTAATCTCACAATTAGGATTTTTAACATAAAAATGTCAAGTATTTAATCCTAATCTTAAACATAGACTTGGCGGAAATGTTCCAGGTAGGACTTGAAGCTTCCGTTCTCGATATGTTGCCTGGCTTTCTTCATTAAGTCGCTGATAAAGAAGAGATTGTGGATTGTCGCCAGACGCAGGACATTGGGCTCGGAAACATTGAATAGATGACGGATGTAGGCACGGCTGTAACGCTGACATACCGGACAGCCGCAATCCTCATCAATCGGACGGAAATCGTGCTTGTAGCTGGCGGCCTTGACCGTCATCTTGCCCTTGGTGGTGAAAAGCGTGCCGTTGCGGGCATTGCGGGTCGGCATAACACAGTCGAACATGTCAATCCCGCGGGCCACTGATTCCAGAAGCTCCAGGGGCGAGCCTAAGCCCATGAGGTATCGCGGCTTATCCTTGGGTAATAACTCGGTGACAGCTTCGGTCATTTCATAAAGCAGATTCAATGGCTCACCCACCGAAAGTCCGCCGATAGCATATCCGGGAAACCCGATCTCCATAGTTTTCTCCGCGGCAATCTTGCGAAGCTCCTGATATACCGAACCCTGTACGATTCCGAATAACGCCTGGCCGTTCTTTGTCTTGTCCCAGTAATCTCTGGCATCTTTTTCCCAACGGTCGGTTTTCAGAAGAGCCTGATATGCCTCTGTTTTGGAGGCGGGATATTCCAGGCAGATATCCAGAGGCATAATAATATCCGCGCCCAGATTTCTTTGAATATCAATTACTTTTTGTGGCGTAAACATATGCGAGGAACCGTCAATATGCGATCTGAACAGTACGCCCTCCTCGGTAATTTTGACCAGCGATTTCAAGCTGAAGATCTGGAATCCGCCCGAATCTGTCAGTATTGGATGATTCCAGCCGTTGAAGCGGTGGAGCCCTCCGCAATCACCAATCAGATCATCACCGGGACGAAGATAGAGATGGTATGTATTGCCCAGGATTATCTCAAAGCCCAGCTCCTCCAGATCGGCGGCGGAAATCGCCTTGACCGAGCCGTAGGTGCCGACCGGCATAAAGACCGGGGTTTCGATTGTGCCGTGCGGGGTTCTTATCTGTCCACGGCGGGCATAGGTGGCTGAATCTTTGGATATCAGCTTATATGAGAACTTTTCTTTGTCCATCAGCTTTTGACCGAGTAACCGTAATCTCCAAATATATCGCTGAAGCCGCCGTAATAGGAACGCTTCTTGGTCATAT
>WJIM01000125.1 GCA_014730285.1 Candidatus Zixiibacteriota bacterium | reverse complement strand
TTGTCGATCATGGTGCGGAATTTGACCACCTTGAACGGTTTGCCGTGATAATTCTGACGGCGCCTGTCGCGTTTGCGCTTCTCGCCAGCAACAAGGCAGTTGGCGGACCGGCGGTCGGATTTACGACGGTTTAAGCCTACTCTCATCTGAGAGTAAAATACCGGTCCGGGAGAATCAAGCTTGATTAAAAGCGCGATGATTAAAAATAATGGCATGAGCAAAATCAGGCCGATTAGTGAACCAAAAAAGTCTATGCCCTTCTTTATGCCTACACAGACATATTTGAAAGCCCTCGATATCGAAAAATCAATGCCTTGCGGCAAAACCAAAGCTTTTGAAATAAATGCCAGTAGAAGTATAGAACTAAAAACTTTGTCGGCCATAAAATAGTGTGTAGCCCCCACACCCCTCTTTAATTGTCTGGAGATTACCAGCCAGAGCCTGTGTGTCAGATACCTGAGAGAATGCCCGAATGCGAATTGTCCCGTTCCACCGATGGAGATTGTCAGATCGCGGTTGTGATTCAAGCTGTCGTTTCGTTTCAGCGGCTGGTCATGTAAAAGATTCTTATTCCTCATAGGCGTTACCTCTGTATTTAGCACTCCTTTTGATGCTTGTTGGTCTTAATAGCAAGCAAACTGTCTGCCCAACCGGGCTACTTACGGGTTATTATCATAACAATATTTGTCCTGTTTTGTTTCTAAAAGGCGTTATTAATGTATCTTATTATATTTCAATGGAATATAATCGCGGTACATGTGCGGCTTTTGAGCAGGAGGTTTAAAATATTTTTTTATAGTAAGAATATGGTGTAGTGTGTCAACTGTTTAAAAATGTAACAGTTGTCAGATTATATGCAAATAGATGCACATATTCACAAGCAATATGCACACGGCAACCTAAAAACATAAAAAAATCCCCCTATATTTTGGGGGATTTTTCTATATGCTTTTCTTGCCTAAGTTCTATTTATTCAAGCGCAAAGAAAGATCGACCTTGTGAATACCGCCCAAATTATCATTAGGAATATATGAGTAATCGATAGATCCGGCGAGAATATTCAGCCCGAAACCATAAACCAAACCGTTTCTTTCTGAGCTGACTGCTTTACTGAAGTTATGGACATATCCACCGCGCAAAAAGATCGTTTTCATGTAGAGATATTCGACTCCCTGGTGAAGGCTGACCAGACCGTCCTTGGGAATATTGATATCTCCGGCGAATCTCAAACGTCCATCAAACGTTTTCACACCGATCCCGGCCGCCAGCTTGGTGGGCAAAGGCGCGTTTTCATATTCATATTTCAGCCCGCTGCCGACATTTTTGGCCGCCAGGCCGAAAGAGAATATACCGGTGTTGAAGATCGCGCCCACGTCAAAGGCAACTCCCGAGGCCGAAGATTCCTCGATCTTCTCTGTAATCCCTTTACCGGTCAGGCCCAGAGACAAATTTCTGCTCACCTGATATGCCAGAGAAAGCGAGAAGACAGCATTATGACCGCTGAAATCGCCCGTAGGCACATCATCCCGGGTATATCCCTGAAATGATCCGTAATCGACATAAGTGACACCTATACCGGTCGATAATTTTGATGTAACCGGAATCACAGCGCCAAGATAATTTACGCTTATATCCTGATACCAGCTGCTGTAGCCGAACTGGAATTCTACCGTGCCAATGGACGATAATCCTGACGGATTCCAGAACGGCGCTGTGGCATCATCGGAGATGGCCATGAAAGCGCCTCCCAGCGATGAGGCCCGGCTGCCGATACCGATATTCAAGATCTCGCCTGACGTCGTTCCAGTGCCATTACCGGTCTGAGCGGCCAGATTGACTGTTGAAAGGAACATCAGCGCTATGATAATTAGAAATACATTTCTCGGAAATAAACTTGCCCTCATGACTACCCCGCTTAAAAGTGTATTTATCTTTTTTGCCATGAGGAAGTTAATGCAATGCGGGTGCCGTCCCTGACTTAGTTGCTGCAAACTATAAACCTCCTCTTCCCTAAGGTGCTGATTTGATCCATAACTATAAGTTATGCATAGATTTGTAAAGCAAGTGCTGACTCGAAAATTGTTTTAATGCTGACTGTACAGCCCTTACGGCTGTTAGAATAATTACTCAAAAAGTGAACAAATTATTGGGGATTTCCCCCAGCTTATTGATAAACTCCTTTCGTGCTTCAACTTGGAACATTGCTCAGTTTTGTCACATGGCGAGTAAGAATTGATCCGAGCAAGTTCCCGGCTTTGAGTACACCCTTCATACCACATGTTGCAGTAATTCAGTAACTTATGCTGTGATAACTTTTTTTTGCCCCTTCGTCAACAAAAATATTCAACTAATTCCCTTTATATTTCAAATCGGAATGGTTGTGAATTCTATAACTAAGACAATTCCCTAAACCGAGCCAAATCGTTCCAAATCTGGGCATTCATTTGCTTCGATCTAAGCAATACATCTCTAATCTTATGAGGAATAATAATTAGCAATTGTACAGGCAACTGATTTTTTAATGGTTAGTAATTCGATAATTATTGATGTCTATCTTCTATCATTCTCAAAAATCAGCTCATTAACAGACATCCATTAAAAATCCCATGCCTTTCCAAAATGGATAGCTTCTATCCGTTTTGAAGCCGCTATCCGGTTACCGCGCACATCGAACCATATCCTGGAAGCCATAATATGTTGTCCCACAGCATATTATAATTTTCTTTAAAACCGACGGAACATGCCTCGTAGTAAGAGTAATTGGATGCATATTTAAATGGTCTTAACAGAAGAAATAACATGATTAAATTCATTGGATTGATTCTATCCCTGCTGATCGTGATGCAGAGCATGGCATGGGCCGGCGATGGCAATGACCTTAAGGCATTATCGCCCCAGAAAGCAAAGAACTATTCCCTGATCGGCACACTCATCCCGCTCGGGCTTTGCACCACATCACTCCTATTGGGCGGATCATCGGAAGAAAGCGAAAATTCTGATGTTGCCGCGCTTGGTTTTATTACCGGCTGGCTGGGACTCTGGTTTGGTCCGGGCTCAGGCTATCTTTACGCACATCATCCCTGGGGATTCTGGAGAGGCGCTTTGATTCGAATCGGAGGAACCGGATTAGTAATTGTCTCAATGGCGGTCACATGGGATAATCCGGAAGCCTCAGGAGGTTGGGAGATCTTCATTGGTGGAACAGCGGCCCTCCTCGGCAGCGCTTTTTATGATATAGTGCAGGCCGGAAAAAGCGCCGAAGAATACAACAGGAAAAATGGCTTCAGCCGCGTAAGTGTAAAACCGCTTTATTTTCCAGATGAAAAAGCGCCGGGGTTGGTTGTTTCTTTCAACTTCTAAGAATTTGAATCAGGGAAGAAGAGATTTCATCTGCTGGTATTTATTTTGGTTCTTATCCCGATTCAAAACCTCCTGCGAATACTGGCCAAGCTGCTCCTCAACATTATTAATCCGCTCCTGGGTTTCAGGATGCGAGGCAAACAGATTTTCGAAAAAACTTCTATCCTCGGAAGTGCCGCCGTGAGCTTCGCGGAGCTGATTGAAAAGCCCGATGGCTCCCTCGGGATTGTAACCGGCCTTTTCCATGTAAAATACACCGTATTGATCCGCCTCGCGCTCATACTCCCGGGAGTAGCCTGATAAAGCGACATTCAGCCCCAAACCAATCACCGCATCGAGAGCCTCGGAGCTGGCTTCCCCAACTACTATCTGATAAAGAATCTGGATGCCCATAACCTGCTGGATACGCTTGATGCTGTGTCTGGCGACAACATGCGAAATCTCATGCGAGGTCACCGCCGCAAGCTGAGCCTCGTTCTCGATAATATCCAGCAGCCCGGTATAAATATAAATATAGCCTCCGGGCACTGCAAAGGCGTTAACATCATTGGATTTTATCACGGTAAACTTGTAATCCAGATCCTTTCGATCAGACACTGCCACAATACCTTGTCCGATTTCGTTAAAGTAATCGTTCCAGCTCTCATTATCATAAATTTCTGATTGCGCCCGTACCTGCTTGTCAAATTCCGTTCCAAGCTGTTTTTCCTGAGCGGTCGAAATTAGAATCAGGTCTTTTTCCCCGCCGGGACCGGTGGTGGCACATGTAATAATTACAGCAATTAGGCAGACTACAAGCCCCAAAGACAAAAAGGTCCTTATTCGCATACCCTCTTCCTTTTTTGATATTTATCTGCTAAAATGCGGATTCAGGAGAAATGTTCCTCTTCCTTGCGGAAACGCTCATCAACCTTGCGGTCGATCCACTCGCCCAGATAAGGGATCTTCCATTCCTTGTCCTGTAATACAAATGCTATTCCAATTAAGGCCAGCACGATTGCCACCGTGAGCGCCGCTTTGACAATCAACACTGCCAGACCGGGTATGAGCAGGATCAGGGCGATCAGCTCAATCACGAACAGCGCCAGTCCCTGACGGGCATGGCTGTGGGCATAGCGATTGTCCTTCCATTTCAGAAGCGGAACAAAGCACATGAAGGGGATGTAGGCCAGGATTGCGGCGGACCTTCCCTCTTCGATCTCTTCCTGAGTGAATTTTGGTTCTTCCATGATCTACACCTGCCAGAAAATCGATTTATCTTCAGTAGGAGCCTGAAATTTTATCAAATCCATACCGGGCCAGGTTTCAAGCAGTTGATCTCCCTTGAAAACCCGAACCCTCAATTGAACGTCAAAATCCTCGTCAAATTCAATTTGCTTTCTGGGCCAGGAAATTTCAACAACATTTTTTAAGACGACCGTGCCCTCGAATCGGGAAGGTTCGAACTCATCTTCTTCTTCACTTCTCGATTGGAAGACTATCCCCTCATGCGAACATCGCAGTCGATAGAGCCTCTCAGTTCTCAATTCGAGTTCGAAGATATAGTCAGAAAGAGTGTCGTCGCGGGCGCTTGTGAATAGATCCAGCCTAAAATAAAGGCTTTTCTGATCGAATCCGAAAAAGATCTCCTCCACAATGCTGGCTACCCGATGCATTGCCGAAGAAGCCTTACGGCAATTGAATGTTCCAGCATCATACCATTCATAGAAATGAGTGATCTCGCCGTCAATGGTGGGTGAAAAATAATTGCTGGGCTGTATTACCGAGCTTTGCGGCGCGGCGGACCTGACCGGCTGCAGGAGTTCTTTGGGCGTCTCTTTTCCGATTATCGAATAAACCGCGCTTAGATGACTGCGGAAAATCATATCAAACAGATCGTCATCATGCGAGCTGTGTTCATCCCCGTACCACCAGCACCAATCGGAACCTTCGGCAACATAAATCTCCTCCCAGGCTATCTCCACTCCCTTGGGATCATCACCGGGATTATCGTTCTGATAATTCTCCAGCGCGTTGCGCGCCTCCGACAAAAGGTCCCAGGCGCGGTTATCCTCCTCATGCCCGATCCAGATCTTGAAGTTGTGCCCGATCCACGATCCGGCGAAAAGATAGGGCAGATTCTTATGATTAGATGTCTTCCGGAAAAGTTCCGACACTGTGACTGTTTCAAAGCGATCGTCACGGGTCAGCGATTTATACAGGCTGTGCAGAAAATCCTCGCCGTCGTTGTCGTAATATTCCCAGGCATTTTCGCCGTCCAGTATAATCGGAACGACATGATCCTGAACCTCGGAGGGCTTCAAAAGCGATCTGATCGAGGCCAGGTGATTTATAAAATCGGCCGAGGCCTTATCCGCATCCCAGGAGGAATAGACAAAACCGATTCTGTCCGAAAGCTTGTGGTCGCGGAAAATAATACCGATATCCCCGAAAGGCCGCTCCAGTTTGAAGGGGCGATGAAAGTCAAGCGCCATTGCTTTCTTGACATCTTCCGATTTGGGATTTTCCAGCGACTGGAAGAAAATCTCCTCGTCTGAGGCTATCCATTCGATTCCCTCCTCCGCCAGCATGGGCAGAAGGTCCTCGGCTACACTTCCCTCAGAGGGCCACATACCCTTCAGCTTGCGCCCGAAAAGCGACCCATACATATCAACCGATCTTCTGATATGAGTGCGCGCATCTTCCGGATGACGGAATCTGTTCTTGGGAAGACGCACCCTGGGCATAGCCTCTTTGGCCAGATCGGTATCTATCAGGAGCGGCAGTATCGGATGATAGTAGGGCGAAAATGAAATCTCCGCCTGTTCCCGGTCCTGAAGTTCCTTCAGCTTGGGGATGATTTGTCCGAGTATCTTTTTCTGGAACTCGAAAAGAACAACCCGTTCTTCATAGGTATAATTATTTCGTTTTTCAAAAAGCGGTTTAATTTCCGGATCATTCCGAAAAACCGGATCAATCCAGACTAAATTCGCCAGCACTGTTAAATCAAGGTATTCCTGATCCGTGAATTGCTTTACCGCACGGCTAAGGTCGCTTTTAAAAGCATCTTTTTTCTGGTAGAGCCTGAGGTATTCGGGATGGGGCTTTATCATCGTACGGAAATTTGCGGAGAAAAAAGTGTTCAGGATATCCAGCTTCTCGGTCTCATCCAGATCATCGACCTTTTTGCGTGAAAGATAGAGATGATGGTCGAAGGCATTATTGTTGACATAATCATCGATCTGTTTGACCAAGGAGGGAACGTAGTTGAAGGTCTGCTTGATCTTCGGGTATTTGTCAAGGATTGAGGCCATATCCAGATAATCCTTGACGCCGTGCAGGCGTACCCACGGCAGTACGTATTCGCCGGAGAAATAGTCCTTATAATACGGCTGATGCATATGCCAAAGAAAGACTATTTTCAGGCGAGGAAGTGAGTCATTCATCATCTAATCAAGATTGTAGGTATACGGATTTAATACATTCTGCTCGTAAAGAAATTCCCGCGCATCCGAGATGATCGATCTGGATGCTTCCGAATCCTCGAGAAGACTAAAAGCCAGTTTGGCCTCTTCATCCAAACCGCCTCTGGCGAGATTGATAGTTGCCTTTCGAAGCGCCTCCATCCTCTGGGGAAAATCGGGATATTCCTGAGCGATTTCCAGATAGAGTAATCCTGCCCCCTCGAAGTCGCGCAGAGACTCTTTGCATCCGGCCAGCCCCATTTTGGCCGCAGCGGTAAAGCCTTCGCTGATGTAGTATTTATCCAGAAATCTCTGATAATAATTTTCGGCTTCGGCAAAATCACCGAGTTTAAATGCTATTGAACCGAGATAGAAAGTGGCAAATTTGGCCATATCGCTGCCGCCGTGATTTTCCAGTATATCTTCGAATTCGGCCTGCGCATTAGTAAGAATCGTCAAAGCGCTGTCGAGACTGCCGTCGGGGATACCGTCCTGATTACGATCGGCCTCGAACGTATTGAAAAACTCCCGTACCGCCATGCTGGCCTCGCCGAACTGATTCTGGGCAGCCTGCTCGGCGCTTCTGGAATTGGTGATCAAAAGAACTGCAACAATTACCACTATCACGAATCCGGCGATGCCCAGTAAAATCTGGGAACGGTATTGATTGAAAAATTCCTGAGATTTGAGAAGTCCGGTAACGAACTTATCCTCTTTCATCTGTCTCTTGGTAAGCCTGGCCATTCTTTACAACTCCCTATGAACTCAATATCGAATTCTATTCTCAAATATTTATCTTTAAACATCAAAAAGGGCGAAATCAGCATAAAAGCCAATTCCGCCCGATAAGATTACGAAAATCTATCTGAAAAATCCAGTAAAATTTAAAGAAATGCGGGGCGCACGAAATTCTTTGGCAACCTGGAAAATCCCATAATGATCGATGCCCTCAATATCGGTGTCACGGGTATCATACTCGAAAGCAAAATCGAGCTTGATCAGCTCCCAGTGAAGCCCGGTTCCCAATGTAAGCGTATAGCCCGTATGCTGATCGCCGTAATCGAAGGACTGCACCAGGGAATCCGGCTGATCGTCGGCCCAGTTTACCCACTGGAATTCCAGATTCTCGATAGTCCTGAATCCAAAAGCATCATAAGAAAAGCCGGCACGAATCGGAATAACCGCAAAGCCGCCCTCAAGCAGATACTCTCCGCCCACTCTGATAGTGTAGCCGTTCTCAAGATTCAGATTGGTTTCGACATAGTTTTCCTCGATATCGCCGTTGGATAATACTGTATCATAGTGTATCCGATAATCCATAGTGCCGAATCTGCGCCATTCAAAATCCGAGGAAAGCAGGAGTTTCTCGGTAACCTGATATGACGCCCCAAGACCGATCATCCAGGGCACCAGAGTTCTCTGCTTGCCCTGCTCATCAATATCTCCCCGAAGGAGCTCACCGTCCAAAACACCGCCAACATAGACCGAATCAAGCTCATGTTTTACATGTTCCTGGGTGAGCCAATAGGGAATATTTACCGTAGCCCCTAATGCAAATTTATCGCTGTCCCACTGAAAACCGCCCATCAAATTAAAGCCCGAATATGTAATAGTATCGTATACAAAACCCTTGGCCAAAACGCTTACATCGGTCTGTTGTTCAACGATTGTGGTTGAATACAGAAAGCTGGTATCGACATAACCTTTTCCAAAATAGATATTTGCAGCCAGACCGAAATTCAGGTTCTTCCAGACATTGGTTCCAAAGCCCAGTCTGAGCTGGCTTAAACGGTTATCGGTTCTTTCGATCATATTTACCGGTTCAGCCGGATCGGTGAACCCGGAATCGGGATTCGCTTCAAAATACTCGAATTCCGATGTTAACGTGCTGAAGCTTACGGCGCCGACAAAAGGATGATCCCTGATCCTGATTGGAGCTGCAAAAGCTGCATATTGCAGACGGAATTTGTTGTCGTCATAGGTTGAAGATAGATTCTGAGAGGTCATCGAGGGATAATCCAGACTGAAATCTGTTTTGGGCATAAACAGGTCGAATGAGAATGAAATCTGCGGATCAAGAATCTGTATCAGTCCCGCCGGATTCCAGGTAATGGCGCTGGCGCCCTCGGCAACCGAAATATATGCTCCACCCATTCCTCGTGCTCTCGCACCGTCACCTTCAAAGTTGAAATTATTCAAGGCCTGTCCATCGGCGCTAAGGCAAAAGCCAAACATCGCCACCAGGACGGCGGATAAAATAAGCGTCCTCATCAAGTTAAATCCTCCTTATAGCAGCCATAAAATTTTAAGTCTCAAATATAGAATTATTGCCAACCCGTGTCAATTCTTTTTTGGGTTTTTAACCCATGAGTTGACATTATTTTACGACGGGCAAGCGGAGATTTCGTTCATTCTGATAAGCAGACAAAAAACGTGGATTTTCGTTAATCGGGTTAAAACCGGCAAATGCGCTGTTTGCAGTCGTTGGTCCAAAAAATGGAGCGGGGGATTTTTCCTTTCCCCCGCTCTAGTTGAAGGCTATTTCAACAACAGCATTTTCTTAGATTCAATGTTTTTGCCGGCCTCTATCCTGTAAAAATAAATTCCGGACGAGACATTTGATTGGCGCGTATCCCATGTAATCGAATGGTTTCCGGCATCCAGATAATCATCCACAAGGCTTTCCACCCTCTGCCCCAGCAGATTAAACACCTCGAGTCTTACCTGACAGGCTTCCGGCAGATCGAAGTTGATTACCGTAATCGGATTAAAGGGATTGGGACGATTTTGGCAAAGCTGGAATTTCTTCGGCAATTCTGCCTGCTCTCGAAGATCCCATTCGTCTGGGGGTTCGCAGTATGGTCTCATATATCCAGGAGTGATAACAGTTGCGTTGGAATCCAGCTCAGTCACGGCATTTACTGTATCGCCGTCAATATTAACGACAACCGAATTATACACATTCGTGGTCATAGTCCTGGAACCTGTACTCTTCGCACACCACCCGATTGTTGCCAGCCAGACATTTTCATCGGCGCCCCAATTCAATGAGGAGCCCGATATTTCGAGAGTATTGGCATCCACAGTTGAAATACTGATACCGTTGGCGGTGGTGCTTGAATCGGCATAATAATAGAAATGTGTATTATTATAGTCCAATCTTAGCTCAACCGAGCCGATATCATTTCCATGGGTGATTTTAACCGGCTGTTTCACCACATTCGTATCCGAAACCTGATTGACATATATCTCCCCACAGTTGATTTCGAGAGTATCCGGTGTCAATACCATTTTGTCATTTGTTGTAGAGGCATCAATATTGCCGCAGACTACTTGATTGGTTGTATCTACCGCACGACAGCGATAGTCCAGGTTATGATATGTGTCAAAATCTACAACCAATGCCTCCGGGCAGCCCAGTCCACAGTCATCTTCGATTTCGAACTCAATAGTGCAGAGCGTATCCAATGAATCGGATTCAGCAAGATACCCACTGCTGAAATTGATATGCGCCTTATCGTACCCCGGCACTTTTCCAATCGAAAGAAATGCAGTGGAACAATAATCTGTTGAGGTGATATATGTAAGACATTCATCATAATCCAGAAGAATTCTGACATCTGCCGTGTCATTCGTTTCCGGACCGGCGGGGAAATTGCTCTTGGCCAGAACAGCCAGCGTCACAGTATCGCCTTCCCCGCCATTATCGAGGAATTCCAGTTCCACATCGAATTCATATTCGGGGATGGCAATCTGGCCGTTGTCGGTATAAACATCGACAGCATCATAAAATCCCCAACAAAGACCAACCGGCCCCATCAGTACATTGCTCGAATCCTGGGGACAATGCAGGGTAGTGTATATACTATCCGAAGCCGCCTTATTCGTAAACCACAGATGATTGATCTCTACTGCTGTGTCGGATTCATTCAGATAATAGAAGACACCTGTATTGATAACATTGACAAGAGTACTGTCAGCGGGATAAAAATCAACGTTCCACTCGTCGATTGCATCCGTTCCTGTTATGGAATCAAGATGTAGAACAGCCGTATCATATTCAAGGTAATATGACATTACAGCGATCCGAAAGTTGTTCGAGTCCAGGCTGATTATAACCTCGATATTTTCCTCGCCCAGCAAGGTTTCCGCCTCACCGATATTCAGATATCCCCAGTAGGCCATTATTCCTATTGCGCCGTTCTGGTTATCATCCAGGGCTTCATTAGACTGCCCTCCTCCGCTCACTTTTACGTAATTCTCCTCGTCATCGTAGTCGACATCAAGATCGAACCAGACTTCATCATTACTATTGCAGTTTATCATGAATTCCAACACGAATAACTCGCTCCATGTAGAGGCTGAGAACTGGCAGGTGTCATTTATGCCGTGAACAACGATTTTCATGATCGTCCCCGTATCGACAGTGTGCGTTATTTCAATGCTGTCCTCATCCCAGTTCTCAGAAGAAAAGCCTTTATATTCGATGTCAGCGCTATCGTAATAAACTACCAACTGGAATTCGACAATATCCAGACCCGAATTATCGCTTGTATCCGTAGCCCACATGTAGTATGGCACGGAAACCAGGGTATCCGGCGCCGAGGTGGTTGTCCTAATTGCCCCAACAACCGAGTCAGCTTTCAATTTGACGACATAGTTGGAATCGATCACGAGCGAAATACTCTGATCAGGCATTTTGCCGCCGGAAGCAAGCACGCTCGAAGCGCCAAAAATAATTAGTAACGCCGCCAAGAAAATAGTAAAGCCAAAATATTTTTTGCTCATGGTAGACCTCGTAATCTTAAAGAGATTTAAAGACAATATTCCATTTTTCAGGGCGGGCCAACGCATGACCCGCCCGATCGTTTAAACTGCTATTTCAGCAACAGCATTTTCTTAGATTCTGAGAATTTACCGGCCTGGATAACATAGAAATAGACCCCCGAGGGCACATCTGAAGACCTCGAATCCCAGGTGATATTATACTTGCCCGCATCCAGGTGATCATCAACCAGATGTTCCACCTTCTGTCCGAGGATATTGAAGACCTCAAGCTTGACATTTGCCGCTTCCGGCAGATCGAAGCTTATGACAGTGACCGGGTTGAACGGGTTGGGACAGTTCTGATGCAATGCAAACTGCTCAGGCAGGGATTCAGGTTTCTTGGGATTGTGGAAGGGACATGGCCTGACCTGATAAACCGGCAGATTCGTGCTGACAGTACCATCCGACTCCTTCGAATAGATATCCTTATCATCACTATCGTAAACATCGGAATTCTTTACATCCACGGTCATTTGGTGTGTGCCGTAAGATTTGGCTCCCCATTTCAGAGTAGCAAGCCAGTCGGCATCATCTGCGCTCCAGCTCAGATCCGATCCGTGCAGGGCAATAGTATTGCCATCAATAGCCGTCAGAGTTATTCCGTTTTCCCGTGTACTGCTGATCAGGCAGTAATAAGTACTATTGTAATCAAATTCCACATAGATGGAATCCATCTCAAAATTATGATCGACATAGACCGACTGTTGAGCATATGATGTTCCGGAAGCATTACCGGCATCAACCAGCGCACATGTAAGATCCAGTGTATCCGGTGTATCGACAAGTTTACCGTTAACCGTATTGCAGGTAATATTTCCGGTCGTATCGGTAGCGCTGGTGGCGTAATGCGTACCGTATGTCGCATCGAATTCCGCAACCAGTTCATCCGGACAGCCGTATGTACCGCCGCTGGATATTTCGAGTTCCAATTCAATATACGTCTCATATTCCTCTGAAGGAGGCAGATAGCCGGGCCGTCCGTTGGGGAAGTTAAGGTTTATACCGATGTATGTGTCGTTGATACGCGTCACATTCACATTTACCGAATCATGAACATTGTCATAATCATTGAAATAATTAAAGCGCGAATCATGTTTGATTAAAAACTGGATATCACCGGTATCATAAAGTCCGGCTGGGAAGTTCTGTTTGACTTTTACGGCCAGAGTTACTGTGTCCCCTACTGTTCCACCATTAAGAAAATCCAGTTTGGCGTCCATTCGATACTCAGGTGTGGTTATTTTGCCAGGCGCAGTATCGATATCGATTGTCTCGTAAAAATCGTTGCACATGCTGCTTGGCACTACGAAGTTGGAATCGGCGTTGTCGATCCATGTAATCGGACTACTCAAATCATCACTGGTGGCGTTGGATACGAATACCAGCTTATACAATTCAATTGGCTCTGTAGGCGGTTCATGTATGTAGGCGATATCTGCGCCAGTCACGCAAACGGAATCACCGTTATGGCTATCACCAACCCAGAACCATGTGCTTGTGCTATCAGACCGTTCAACGTCAACAAAAGTATAATTATCTCCATCATATTCGAGGTAGTGTTTGAATGCGTAGTAGAGGAAATTCAACGAATCGAGATAGACCGGCACTTTTACAGTATCCACGCCCAGAAGGGTTTCAACCGAGTCAACCGTAAATGAGGCCCAGTATGCCATTACATCGATATAACCATCATCAACCTGGTCATAATCTTCATTGGCTCCCTGCCCCATAATTTTGACATAATTCTCCGGGGGATCATCATCAAGCCAGAGATCTATCTGAATTTCATCCTGATCCTGGCACTTGATGAAGAATTTGAGGGAGTAGATATCGGTCCATGTCTGTGCCGGCAGTTCTACCGTATCGGACCAGCATTGAATGTCCAAATACACAGTATCCCCCGAGTAATGCTCAACTTCCGTACTTACACTATCACCCCAGTAGTCTGAGCCAAACCCGGCAAAGAGCAGTTCGGTGGAATCATAATAGATTCGGTTGAAAAACCCGTCAATAACAAGACCCGTATCGGCGTCAGTCTGATGCCCGTACATTTTAATCGGAAGAGCAACCGTATCATTTTCGGGATCCGTCCACCAAAAAGGCCCTTCAGCCGTCCCGATGTCGAGCCGGAGGTCATAATCGGCAGTGTTTATTAACGCTATACTTCCCATGCCATCACCGCCTTTGGCCATGATTGCCGACGGCAGACATAAACCGGCGATCAGAATAATTGCCAGAAATAATTTAAAAACATGTATCCTTTTGTGCATAATAGTTTCTCCTTTGTTTGTTGTTGAATTACAATAATTAATGAAAGATATGTCTGCCTTTAAGTGGCGGGCCGCGGGCATACCGCACCATCAATACCGAACAATCCATGTCCGTTCCTCCAGATAGTCCTTATCTGCGGATGAATACTTTAATGACGGCCGTCAGCCCCATGGCCAAAATTTCAGATTAATAGTGCGGTAGTCCTAATTTATACATACGACTCCCTTTTGTCAACTTCATTATCGTTAGGAATCCAATAAAATATTGTTAGAGTTTTTACCTGATATTATTCCTTATGATATTTATATTCTCGGTATGGATAATAATAGTGATGATATGGTTGAATACCCGATCGACGGCGTGCTCGACCTGCATACATTTTCTCCGAAAGATATAAAGGAGCTGGTACCGGATTATATTGAGGCCTGCCTGGAAAAGGAGATTTATCAGCTTAGAATAATCCATGGAAAGGGCACTGGAACTTTGAGAACGATGGTACATTCGATCCTTGATCAGAATCCTCATGTCGAATCCTACAGGCTCGACAGCGGCGCATCCTCATGGGGAGCCACTCTGGTCAACCTGAAACGTTAAAGAGGTGTTTTATGGATAAATCCGGGGGTTACGCCAAAAACATTTTTATAGCCGAATTTTATGATGCAGTACCTCCCTATGAAAGCAGACAAGACATTGATTTCTGGATAGAGCAGGCAAAGCAAGGCGGCGGGCCGGTACTGGAGCTTGGATGCGGCACCGGACGGGTGCTGATCCCGATCGCAGAAGCCGGTTTTTCCGTAACCGGAATTGATCTTGCCAGACCAATGCTGGATACCTGTAGAAAAAAGATCAACAACCTGTCCGATGATGTTCGCGAACGAATAGAACTGGTTCACGGCGATATTAGGGAATTCAGCCTGGACCAAAAATATAATCTGGCGATA